>JASIEC010000160.1 GCA_030046135.1 Thermoplasmata archaeon
GCTCCCCGGCCTCGGACCGAAGACCGCGCGGCGCTTCTGGATCGAGCTCGGCCTCGACGGCCCCGCGGCTCTCCGGGACGCGATCGAGGCGGGCCGCCTCCACGGCGTGGCGGGCTTCGGGGAGCGGAAGGTCGCGCTCCTGCGCTCGGCGCTCGAGGCGTTCGCGGCCCGGCCGACGGCGTCGCGGACCCCGATCGAGGACGTCTATCCCGTCGCGCGTCGCCTCGTCGACGGGCTCCGCGGCGAGGCGAGCGCCGACCGGGTCGAGATCGCCGGCAGCTTCCGCCGGGGGCGCGAGTCGGTGGGCGACCTCGACCTCCTCGTCACCTCCACGGCACCCGAGCGCGTCTTCGACGCGTTCTCGGCGCTCCCCGAGATTCGCGAGGTGAAGCTGCGCGGGCCGACGAAGGAGACGGTCGTGCTCGCGAACGGGCTCCAGGCCGACCTCCGCGTCGTCGAGCCGTCGGCGTTCGGGGCCGCGCTGCAGTACTTCACCGGCTCGAAGGACCACAACGTCCAGCTCCGCTCCCTGGCGCGAAGCCTCGGTCTCAAGATCAACGAGTACGGCGTCTTCCGGGGCGACGAGCTCGTGGGAGGCCGGACGGAGGAGGAGGTGTACGGGGCGCTCGGCCTCGCCTGGATCCCTCCGGAGCTCCGGGAGGGACGCGACGAGATCGAGCTCGCGCGGCGGGGGCCCGTCCCTCCCCTCGTCGAGAGGCGGGATCTCGTGGGGGATCTCCATCTCCACCTCCCCGAGGACGCCCGGCCCGCGGAGGCGGAGAGGCTCCTCGGGGCCGCGCGTGCGCGGAGCCTCCGCTGGCTCGGCGTGGTCGTCGGAGGCGACCGCCCGGACGGGACCGTCTGGTCTCTCCCCGCGCCCACGCGGGAATGCCTGGGGCGCGCCCGGAGCCCCGGGCCCCGATGCTTCCCGCTCGTCGAGGTTGAGCCGGGGCGCCCGGCGGAGGCCTACGCCGATCTTACGCCGGAGTTCCGGATCGTCCGACCCCGCGGGAGCCCGCCCCCGAAGAAGGGGCGGCTCGTCGTCGGTCCCCCCGCGCTCCTCCTCGGACACGTCGGAGGCCCCCTCGCCGAGGCTCGGCCGTGGCTCGAGCTCGCCCGGGCCTGGCGTCTCCCTCTCGAGATCGGCCCCGGGGCCGAGCGCCTCGACTCGACGGCCGGCCGGGCGGCTCGCGAGGCCGGCGTCCCCCTCGTCGTCCCGACCGGCGTCGGCGAGCCCGACGACTCGGCGACGGCGGCCGTCGCGCTCGCGTTCGCCCGACGCGCGGGCGCGCGCCCCACCGACGTCGCGAACGCCCGCGACCCCGCTCCGCCGGCTACCGCCGCGAGCCGGCGGTCTCCTCGAGCGTGAGCGGATCGACCGGGCCGGCCCGGCCGCCCGAGATCGAGGCCGAGGAGGCGACCGTCCGCGCCGCGCACCCCGCGCACCGGTGGTCGGCCGGGGCGAGGCCGTGGCGCCAGAAGCAGGCGGCGCAGAGCGCCCGTCCGCAGCCCCAGCAGCGAGGCGAGCTCGCCGACCTCAGGAGCTCGTCTCCGCAGTCGACGCACCGGCCCGGACCGGCGGGAGGATGGGCCTGGAACGGCGGAGGCTCGGGGAAGGCGGGATACGGAACCTCGGGCCGGCTCGGAGTCTCCCGCGGCGGCGCGCGGAGCCGGTCCCGCCGCATGTGCGGCCGTTCGGGCACGGGGGGCGGAGCGCGGCCCGGGTCTTGGACTCGTCGCTCCGGGGGTGGTCGAGGGTTCCCCTCGAGCCTCGGGTTCATCTAGGGGCGACGCGAGCCGTCCGACGTGGCGTCCTACCGGGACCTCCCGCCGGTCTACCGGCGCCGGGCGCCCGCCCGGCCGCCCGACGACGAGACCGAGACGGCGGCTCGCCGCTCCCACGCCGCCATCCCGGTCGCGATCGTGGTCGCGGGGATCGGCTTCTACCTCAGCCGCTACACGCTCCTCGCCCCGGCCGTGCTCGGGATCGTCCTCCTCGTCTCGGGGGGCTCCCTGCTCTCGTCGCGGCTGAACCCTCTCAGCCCCCACTTCTACCTGACCCGCAAGCCGTCGTGGTCGGCGATCGGGGTCGTCTTCCTGGGCGCGCTGGGCCTCCTCGCGGAGGCGTACGTGCTCTACAGTTCCCGGATCGCGCCGTTCCTGCCCCGGCCCTAGGGTCCCGCTACGCGGCGACCATCCTCTCGAGCGCGAGGCGGGCCCGGTCGGCGACGTCGATCGGGACCTCGATCCGGTGCTGGAGCCGGGCGAGCGAGTCCCGCACGTCCGCGAGGTCGATCTCCTTCATGTACGGGCAGATCGCCCCCGCGTCCAGCGGCGTGAACCGGGTCCCCGGGTTGAGCCGCCGCATCCGGTGGAGGATCCCCACCTCGGTCGCCACGATCACCTCGGGGTCGCGGGTCTCCTCGGCGAACCGCACCATCCCGTCGGTCGAGAGGACCCGGTCGACGTCGGGCAGGACCTGGGTGCCGCAGCCGCACTCGGGGTGGGCGATCACGGGCGCCCCGGGATGCTCGGCGCGGACCTGGCGCAGCGCCTCGGGGCGGAGCCGCGCGTGGACCGGGCAGTCCCCGACCCAGAGGTGGATCTTCCGGCCGGTCCTCCGACGGACGAAGTCGCCGAGGAACATGTCGGGGAGGAACAGGATCTCCCGGTCGGGCGGGACCTGCTCGACGATCTTGAGCGCGTTCGAGCTCGTGCAGCAGACGTCCGCTTCGGCCTTCACGTCGGCGGAGGTGTTGATGTACGCCACGACGACCGCCCCGGGGTGCTCGCGCTTCCACGCCCGCAGCTGCTCGGCCGTGATCGAGTCGGCGAGCCCGCAGCCGGCCCGAGGGTCCGGCAGGAGGACCGTTCGCGTCGGGTTGAGGATCTTCGCCGTCTCCGCCATGAACCGAACGCCGGCGAAGACGATCACCTCGCGGTCCGCCTCCCGGGCCTTGCGCGAGAGGTAGAGGGAATCCCCGACGTAGTCCGCGACGTCCTGGACCTCGGGGCGCTGGTAGTTGTGGGCGAGGAGGACGGCCCGCCGCTCCTCCTTGAGGACGCGGATCTCCGCCTCGAGCGACATCGAACCCCCGGCCGCCGTTCTAGGGGGCGGGGCGTCTTAAGCGGACGGGCCGGATCCGCATGCGGAACGGCAGCGCGGGCGCCGAGTGGGTCAGGCTCCCGAGGCTCGCCGCGTCGGCGCCGACCCGTCGGAACCGTCCGACGTTCCCCGGCGTGAGACCGCCCGAGAGCTCGATCCATCGCCCCCGTCGGAGCCCCGCGCGCTCGAGGGCGCGGACGATCTCCCTCGCCCGGCGGGGCGGGAGGTTGTCGAGGAGGATCGCCTCGGCCCCGGCCCGGGCGGCCGCGAGCGCCTCGGTGCGGCTCCGGACCTCGACCTCCACCGCTCGCCCGCCGCCGCCTCGGCGCCGGGCCCGCCGGACCGCCTCGGCGACCGGGACGAACTCGAGGTGGTTGTTCTTCACGAGGACCGCCGCCGCGAGGTGCGCGCGGTGCGCCCGGCCTCCTCCGTGGACGACGGCCTGCTTCTCGAGGGCGCGGAGTCCGGGAAGGGTCTTGCGGGTCGCCCAGATCTCGAGCGATCGCCGTCCCCCGCGGGCCGCCCGGACGGCGGCGGCGGTCGCGGTGGCGACGCCGCTCGCGTGCATCAGGACGTTGAGGATCGTCCGCTCGGCGGCGAGGAGCCGTCGGGCATCCCCCCGGACGACGAGCACGACCGACGAGGGGCGCAGAGAGCTCCCGTCCGGCCGGATCCGGCGCACGTCGACCCCCACCTCCCGGGCGATCGCACGGACGACCGCCCCGCCGGAGAGGACGCCCCGCGCCTGGGCGGTGACGATCCCCTCCGCCGGGACCGGCCGGTCGAGGAGGGCGCGCGTCGTGACGTCCGAGCGCACCCGGTCCTCCGCGAGGGCCCGGCGCGCGAGCGACGACCAGCGTCGACGGGTGTCGTCAGGCGGCGCGGGCGGCGTCGTTCCCTCCCTCCGCGCCCTCCAGCGATCGTCGGAGCCGCTCGAAATCGGGGGCGATGTCGGGTCGGAGGGCGACGACGTTCTGCCGCTCGAGCTCCTGGATGCGACGGCGGGCGCCCGCCCGATCGCCCCGGGCCGCGGCCAGTTCGGCAAGGCGCAGGACGACATCGACCTCGTCGGCGGGGGCGTTCAGCTCGCGCACGAGGCGGTACGCCTCGAGGAGCTCCGCCTCCGCGCGATCGAACTCCCGGCGGGCCAGGAGGATCTTCCCGCCGACGATCCTCGACTGCACGACGCCGAACCGGTCGCCGATCCTCTCGAGCAGCTCGCGCGCGCGCCGGTTGCGCTCGCTCGCCTCCTCGAGCCGGCCCACCTCCCGGAGGACGTCCGCGGCGTTGAACAGCGCCCAGCCGACCCGACGAGGGTCGTGGGCCTTCTCGCCGAGGCGGGCCGCCTCGTCGAACTCCGAGAGCGCCTCGGCCGGGCGCGACGGCGGGGTCCTCAAGCTCGCCCAGATGACCCCGAGGAACAGGTGCGCGTGCGACGCCTCCCGGAGGTCGTCGAGCCGCTCCAGGTCGGCGGCGGCCGTCCGTCCCTCCGCCAGCGCCTCCTCGGTGCTCCCCATCATCGCGAGGGTGCTCGCCCTCCGCCACCGCCCGAGAGCGGCCGCCCGCTCGTTCCCGCCCTCGCGGGCGAGCCGGAGCTCCTCCGTGTGCTCCGCGAGCGCCTCGGGGTAGCGGCCCTGGTAGTACAGCGCCTCGCCGCGCAGGCGGTGGAGGGCGGTCCGGACGGTCGGGTGCTCGGCGAGGCGCGGGTCGGCGAGCAGCCTCGCGCTGGCCCGCTCGGCCGCCGCCCAATCGCCGCGGTTCGTCTGGATCCGCGCGAGGTACGCCTCCCCGAGGGTCCGGAGCGGGACCGGGAGCCGTTCGGCGATGCCGGGCCGCTCGAGGTGCCGGCGGAGGAGCGACTCCGCTTCGGTGAGACGGCCGCTGTGGTCGAGCTGCTGGGCGAGCTCGAGCGCGAGCTCCACCTCGGCGACCTCGTCGTCCGGGGCGACCGCGTGCAGGTTCTCGAGCGCTCGCTCGAGGTGGGTCCCGGCGACCTCGGGGGCGTAGACCCTCTCGGCGATCCGGGCCGCGGCGCGGTTGTAGCGGAGCGACTTCGCCTCGGCCTGCCCGAGGTAGAAGTGCCGGGCGAGCGCGTAGATCGACTCGGCGTCGCTCCCGCCGGCGGCCTCGAGCGCCTCCCCGACCCGCCGGTGGAGGAGCTGGCGCTCCTCCGCGGGACGCCGGTCGTAGAGCTCGTGCCGGATCCGCTCCTCCGCGAAGGCGAGGATCTCGCCGGGGCGCTCGAGGAGGAGGCCCCGGGCGACGAGGCGGTCGACGGCCTCCGCGAGGCGCTCCTCGTCCTCGCCGGCGACCTGCCGGAGGAGGTCGAACGGCACCTCGGGGCCCGCCACGGCCGCGGCGGCCAGGACCTTCTCCTCCGTCGGGTCGGGGGCGGGTCCGAGCGGGAGGTCGAACGTCCGGCCGGCCCCGGCGTCGGAATCCCCGACGCGCCGGCGGACGCGGTGGTCGAGCTGCTCGAGGAGGAGCGGGTTCCCGCCGGTCTCGGAGTACCGCCGCGCGATCTCCTCGTCGCTGAACTCGCGGCCCGGGTCGACGTCGTGCAGGAACTCCCGGACCTCCTCGGAGGAGAGCGGCGGGAGCCCCACGCGCCGGGCGTGCGTCGTCTGCTCGAACCGCTCGAGCCGCTCCCGGCGAGCGGCCGAGAGCTCGGAGAACGACCGGGCCGTCGCGAGGATCCAGAGCGAGCGATCCTCGAGGCGGCGCGCGAGGAACTCGAGCGCCTCGAGGGACGGCTCGTCGGCCCGGTGGAGGTCCTCGACGACGAGCACGGTCGGCCCGTGCTTCGTGAACTCGAAGAACTGGGCGGAGAGCGCCGCCCACACCGGGTCGCGGACACCGTCCCCGGTGAGCCCCGCCTGGTCGAGCGCGACCAGGAGCCGCTCCTCGATCCGCGGGGCGGCGACCTCGGCCCCTTCCTTGAGGCCGGGGGCGAAGCCGATGATCACGCCGTCGGGCGGGCCGGCGGCCGGCCCGGTCGCCGCGCTCTCCCGGGACTCCTGGCGCGCGTCCTCGAGGACGGAGCGGAGCAGCGAGAACGGGGGCGGCGCATCGGCGGCCGGGGCGCGCCCCTCGATCACCCGGATCCCGCGGTCCCGGATCTCTCGGACGAGCTCGGCGACGAGCGTCGACTTCCCGACCCCGGTCGCGCCGACGACGAGGGTGACCCCTCCCGCCCCGGACCGCGCGTCCTCGAACCTTCGGTGGAGCGTCGCGACGGCCTCGGCCCGACCGACGAACGGGGGGGACCCGGCGTCGACCGCCATCGAGCCTCGCCCTTCAGGGGGTCGTCCCCCTATTTCTTACCCTCGCGCGGCGGGCTTCTTGAGGAACGGGAGGCGGGCGACCCGGCCGGCGACCCGTCGCCCGCGGATCTCGAGGTCGACCGCCGTCCCCGGCTCCGCGAGCGGCGGCGGAAGGTACGCGAGCGCGACCGAGCGGCCGAGGCCGGGGGCGATCCCCCCGCTCGTCGCCTCGGCGACCCGGTCCCCGCCCGCGAAGATCGCCGTGCCGTGCCGCGGGATCGCCCCCGGCTCGGAGACCTCGATCCCGACCAGCCGGACGGCGAGCCCCTCCGCCCGCGCCTTCTCCAGCGCCGGGCGGCCCACGAACGGATGGTCGAACTCGACGAACCGGTCCTGGCCGGCCTCGAGGGGGCTCCGATCGCGGTGGAACTCCTGCCCCGAGAGCAGGTACCCCTTCTCGAGGCGCAGGGTGTCGCGGGCCCCGAGACCGCACGGGACCGCGCCGAGGGCGACGAGCGATTCCGCGATCGCGTCGGCCGCCGGCGCGGGGACGAACAGCTCGTAGCCGAGCTCGCCGGTGTAGCCCGTGCGGCTCACGTAGAGGAGCCGGCCGAGGTCCCCCGGGAACTGCGGCCCGAGGCGGCCCGATCGCGCCGCCGCGCCCGCGTCGCTCGGGAAGAAGGCGGCCCGGTAGGAGCCGAGCGGCCCGAGCTCCCACCCGAACCGCCGCTCGAGCAGGTCCCGGGACCCGGGACCCTGCACGGCGAGGAGGGCGACGGAGTCGTTCCGTCGGAGGACGGTCGTGTCCGGGCCGCGGTGCTGCCGAAGGATCTCCTCGATCTCGGGGGCCCGGGAGGCGTTCGGGACGACCACGAACCGACGACCGACCTCGTCCCCCGGGTCGATCCGGCTCACGAGGAGGTCGTCGACGATCCCCCCCGAGCCCTCGAGGAAGAACGTGTAGCGGACCTGGCCCGGCTCGAGCCGGGCGACGTTGGCGACCGTCCGACGGGAGAGGAGCTCCTCCGCGTGGCCCCCGTCGACGGTGAGGATCCCCATGTGGGAGACGTCGAAGAGCCCGACCGAGCCGCGGACAGCGCGGTGCTCGGCGAGGATGCTCGTGTAGTAGAGCGGCAGCTCCCAGCCCGAGAACGGCACGAGGTGGCCGCCGTGCCGGCGGTGGAAGTCGAGCAGCGGGGTGCGCAGGAGCGGGGGGGCCGGCGGCGCGCTCACGTCACGATCTCCGCGAGGCGCCCCTCGGCCGAGGCCCGCCGGATCTCGAGCGCGATCCGCCGCCCGGTGCTCATCGGGCCCCGCCAGAGCGCGTTGCCGTACGGGTGGCCGAGAGCGAGGTGGACGTTCGTCCCGCCTCCGATCCGGGCCGCGACGTCGAAGACGGTCGGCCGGCCGTCCCGGTCGAGGCACGTCTGAAGGGTGAACGGTCCGAGGATCCCGGGGGGCCGGGCGGCTCGGGCGGCGTCGACGAACCGCTCCCCGAGCCGGAACACCTCCTCGAGGATCGACTCCCGCACCGTGAGCGTCCCGTGGCCGACGACCGTGTACTGGGGGATCCGGGCCGCCTCGGGGAGATCGAGCTGCTGGTCCGCGGGGAGCCGGACGAGCCCGTCGAGATCGCTCTCCCGGCGCTCGTCGACCCCGAGGAGCTCGAGCCCCTCCCCGCGCGGCACGAGGGGGGAGAAGAAGAAGTTGAAGTTGAACACCGGTCCGAGGGCGTACTCCTCGATCCGGGCCCCCGCGAGATCGGTCGGCGAGATCGTTCCCTGCTCCAGGAGCTTTTCGCTCTTCCGCCGGAACTCGGCCGGGCTGGACGCCGTGAAGAACCCTCGCTCGAGCGGCCGCTTCGCGTGCGGGAGCTTCACGATCGCGAGCCGGTCGATCGCCTCGGGTCCCGGGATGCGGCGGGGGGCCCGGATCCCGGCGCGCTCGAGCAGGGTGTAGTAGTTCTCCCGCTCCGAGCGCTCCTCGATCCGGAGGAGGAGGCGGGAGCCGACGATCGGGACGCGGAAGCTCCCCTCGACGACGTCGAGCGGGACGTAGGAGCTGAACGCGCGGTTCGGCACGAGCACCGCCCCCCGGGCGCGGAGGCGCTCCTGCTGGGCGGGTGCGGCGAGGTCGGCGAACTTGGGGTACGTCCACACCTCGTCGACGCAGCCGCGCCGCCGGGTCCCGTCCTTCGATCGCAGCGTCCGGAAGTAGCGCTCGTACGTCGCCTCCCGTCCCGCCTCGGCGAGGACCAGGTTCGCGAGCCCCTCGGCGACCGCCCCGTCGGCGATGTCGATGGCCGAGTGCGACCCGACGGTCGCGACGACGGGCGAGGCGGGGTAGCCGGCGAGGAGGGGGCGGATCTCCTCGGGAGCGATCGGCATCCCGCCTCCGGACGGTCAGACGACCTTAAGCGCTCGGGCGACCCGCTCGGCCGAGAACGGCAGCTCGGTGAGGTGCGCCCCGCACGCCTCCCGGATCGCGGCCCCGACGGTGGCGGGGACCGGGATGATCGGCGGCTCGCCGAGCCCCTTGGCCCCGAACGGCCCCGCTCCCGGGAACCCCTCGATGAACGTCACCTCGAGAGGGGGGACCTCGCCGAGCGTGGGGATCCGGTAGTCGAGAAGGCCGGGGTTCGCGAGCCGGCCCTCCGCGGTCCAGATCGTCTCCTCGGTGAGCGCGGTCCCGAGCCCCATCGCGACGCCCCCCTCGATCTGGGCCGCGGCCGACGCGCGATCGACGACAACTCCCGCGTCGTGGAACGCCGCGTACCGGACGACGCGCACGGCGCCGGTCTCCCGGTCGACGTCGACCTCGGCGACGTGGGCGGCGCCCGTGAAATCCTGGAACGCGTAGAACCCCCCCTCGACGACGAGCGACTCGTCGATCGCGCGAGGGGCGCCCGCGTGCTGTCCCTCAACGGCCAGGCCTCCGGCGCGGAGCTCCTCGGGCCGGAGGAGCTCCCGCACCGGTCGCCGTGCAGTTCCTACCACAACCTCGATCTCGGACGCACCGTCGGCGAGGCGGACCTCCTCCGCGGTCCCGAGACGACGACCGAGCTCGGCGAGGATCTGCCGGCAGGCCCCTTCGATCGCCTGCCCGAGGGCCCCCACGGTCCGGCTCCCGTAGACCCCGGCATCGAACGGGGCGTGGGAGGTGTCGCCGTAGAGCACCCGGACGCGCTCGCGCGCGAGACCGGTCGTCCGCTCGGCCGTCGCCGAGAGGCCGATCGCGACGCTCCCGCTGCCGATCTCCCGCTCCCCCTGGACGATCTCGAGCGCCTCGGGCGAGAGCCGCACTCGGGCCCCTCCGCCCGCTCCGGTGTTCGTCGCCCAGAAGCCCACCCCGACCCCAACGCCGTGCCCGGGCGGCGCGCGGGAGCGCCACGCCGCGGCGAGCTCGCGCGCGGCGTCGAGGGCCCGGGGCAGACCGAACGGACCGACCGGCTGGCCGAACGGGGTGCGGTCGCCGTCCGCCCAGAGGTGGCGGGCCCGGAACTCGGACGGGTCCTGGCCGATCCTCCGGGCGACCTCGTCGAAGTGGGACTCGAGGACGAAGGCGGCCTGCGGAGCGAACGGCGCCCGGTGCGGCCCGAACGGGGGCTTGTTCGTCCGGACAGCGTACCCCTCGACCTCGAACGTCGGGGTCCGGTACGGGCCAAGGAGGAAGCCGATCGAGTACCCCGCCGCGAAGTCGCGACCGGGGAGCGACGAGCCGACGTCGAGCAGGAGCCGGACGCGACGGCCGACGACGGCGCCTCCCGAGACGCCGGTCTCCATGCGGACCACGGACGGGAGGGTCGTCCGACCGAGGACGAACTCCTCCCGGTACGTGAGCGCGAGGCGGACCGGCGCCTCGGCGGCGCGGGCGAGGAGCAACGCGAACGGCTCGAGGAGCGACGCCCCCTTCCCCCCGAAGCCGCCGCCGACCCAGGTCCCCTCGACGACGATCGACGCCTCGGGGATCCCGAGGATCGACGCGACATCCTCGCGAACCCCGAACGGGCTCTGCGTCGACGTGCGGACGGTCCACGTCCCGTCGCGGACCTCGGCGACGCAGGCGTGGGGCTC
>JASIEC010000161.1 GCA_030046135.1 Thermoplasmata archaeon
TCGACCTGGAGGCTTGCTACTTCGATGTCGGTTCTGCCTATCCTGGTGGTGCAGCAGCTACCAAGGGTGGGGTTGTTCGCCCATTAAAAGGGATCGTGAGCTGGGTTTACACCGTCGCGAGACAGGTGTGTTACTTTTTGGCGGAAGTGCAAGGGTCTCTGACGAGAAGGTTCCCACAGTACGAGAGGAACGGGGAACCGGCGCCTCTAGTCCATCAGTTGTCCGGCAGGGCATCGCTGAGCAGCCACGCGCTACGGGATAAGGGCTGAAAGCATCTAAGCCCGAAACCCCCTCGAAAACGAGAGACCTTGGAGGACATTCGTAGAAGACGAGTTCGATAGAGCCGGGGTGTACGCGGAAAGCCTTCGGGCGATCCGTTCAGCCCGCGGCCACTAACGTCCGCAGCTACGTAACCTGGTTTCGCTCGGCAGTTAAGCAGAACGCGTGTGGTTCTTTTTTTTCGAAGGACCCCGGAGCGACCGCTCTCGCGAGCCGACCGGCTCGCGGCCGCCGCGTCGAAGGAACCGTTATCCCCGCCGGGCCGGATGGCCCACGCTCCCGCGTCCAAGGCCCCGCATGAAGGTCGTGATTCCCGCCGCCGGCCAAGGGGTCCGGTTCCTGCCGGTGACCAAGAGCATGCCGAAGGAGATGCTCCCGGTCGTCGACCGGCCCGTGATCCAGTACGTGGTCGAGGAGGCGGCGGCGGCGGGGGCCGACGACGTCCTGATCGTCACGGGGCGGACGAAGCGCGCGATCGAGGACCACTTCGACACGAGCCCCGAGCTGAGCCATCTCGCGGGGGTCCCCGCCCTCGAGGCGCTCGAGGCGCTCGCCGGGCGGGTCCGGCTCCACTACATCCGGCAGCGTGCGCCGCTCGGCCTCGCCGACGCGGTCGCCTACGCCGAGCGCCACGTCGGGCCCGAGCCGTTCGGGGTCCTCCTGGGCGACACGATCCACCGCTGCGAGCCGCCGCTCCTGGAGCAGCTCCGCGCGAGGTTCGAGGAGCTCGGGGGGCGCTCGAGCGTCCTCGCGATCGAGACCGTCCCCGACGAGAAGCTCGGCGACTACGGGATCGTCGACGGCCCCGAGGTCCGCCCCGGGGTCGTCGAGGTCCAGCGGCTGGTGGAGAAGCCGACGCCGTCCGAGGCGCCGAGCCGTCTCGGGATCACCGGCGCCTACTATCTCACGCCGGGGATCTTCGACGCGATCCGGGCGACGCCCCCGGGTCGCGACGGGCAGGTCCAACTGACCGACGCGCTCGGCCGGCTCGCGCGGACGGAGAAGGTCTACGGCGTGACGTTCCGCGGGACGCGCTACGACATCGGGGACCGGTTCCTCTGGCTCAGGGCGAACGTCGAGCTCGGCGTCCGGGACTCCGAGGTCGGCGACCGGCTCCGAGTGTACCTCGAGCGCCGCGAGACCTGATCCCGGCGGCGGGCGCCCCGCCGACCGGGGCCCGAAGCCATTCCGGGTGCGAACGGGCCCAGGCGACGGTGCTGGCGAGGCCCGCGGGGAGATCCGTCCGCGGGACCCAGCCGAGGACCCGGGCGGCCTTGCGCACGTCCGGGATCCGCCGCGGGACCTCGTCGAACCCCGCCCCGAAGGCGGCCCGGGGATCCTCCCGACGAGGCTCGAGGTCGGAGCCGCACGCCTCGAGGACGCGGCGCACCGCCTCGTCGATCGAGCGTTCGCGCGGGAATCCCAGGTTGAACGCCTCGCCGATCGCGCGCTCGGAGTCGAGGCAGCGGACGAGGCCGTCGACGAGGTCCCCCACGTAGGTGAAGCAGCGGGTCTGCGCGCCGTCGCCGTAGACGATCGGCCGCTCGCCGTTGAGGACCCGGTGGACCGTGATCGGGATGACGAACGCGGGGCGCTGTCGCGGGCCGTAGACGTTGAACGGCCGGGCGATCGCCGTCGGCACGCCGAGCTCGGTGTGCGCCGCGTTGACGAGGTGCTCGCAGAGCCCCTTGCTCGACGAGTAGCTCCAGCGGTCGAGCGTCGGATCCCCGAGGACGCGGTCGGCGGTCTCGGCCCACGGCACGCGCGGGTTGCGGCCGTACACCTCGCTCGAGCTCAAGTAGACGCAGCGAGCCTTCGCTCGCCGGCACGCCCGGAGGACCGCGAGCGTGCCGAGGACGCTCGACTCGATCGTCGTCGTCGGGCTGCGAACGTAGGCGTCGACGCCGACGGTCGCCGCCGCGTGAAGGACGGCCGACGGCCGGCCGCCGAGCGCCTTCTCGACCTGGCTCTCCCGGGTGACGTCGCACCGCCGGTAGGAGAAGCCGGGGCGCGTCGCCGCCTCCTCGAGGTTCTCGGGAAGTCGCGGTGCGAGGTCGAGCGCCCGCACCGTCTCGCCCCGGGCGAGGAGCGCGTCGGTGACGTGACTGCCGAGGAATCCCCCCGCCCCCGTGACCGCGATCATCGACGCTCCCGCCCCGCCCTCTCAGCCGAGCAGCTCGGGGCTCGGGAGCGGAACGATCACGCCCCGGATCCGGCCCCCCCGCAGCGGAGCGAGCTTCGTCAGTATTTCCTCCTTGAGCCTCCAGGCGAGGACCAGCACGTAGCCGGGCGGGGCCCTCTCGAACGCTGACGAGTCGGTGATCGGCACGTGGGTCCCCGGGGTGACGAGGCCCTGCTTGAGGGGGTTGTCGTCGACGATGTAGTCGATCACGTCGCGCGTGAACCCGCAGTAGCTGAGGAGGGTCGTGCCGGTCGACGGGGCGCCGTACGCCGCGATCGACGCTCCCGACGATCTCACTCCGCCGACCAGCTCC
>JASIEC010000162.1 GCA_030046135.1 Thermoplasmata archaeon
GGAGGCAGCCCTCCTTCCGCCCGAACATCTTCTTCGGCTTGCTCATCGACCGCTCACTCCAGGACCGTGACGCCGAACTTCTCGGTCAGGAACGCCCGCGTCTCGTCGCGCGAGCTGCGCAGCGTCCGCGGGATCGCCCGGGGCTGCTGGTGGCGGTGCCGGATGCGGAAGCCGGCGCGGCCCAACTCGACCGCGACGTCCATCCCGTGGATGCCGATCTGCGGATCGTACTTCATTCCGGTGAAATCGGTGTAGTCGGCGATCCCGAACGAGAAGTTCCCGTTCCGGTCGATCGAGTCGACGTCGAGCTGGCGGTCCCGCGCCTCGAACGCCCGCGCGAGGAAGTCCCGGGCGACCTCGCCGCGGAGCGTGACCTTGGCGCCGATCTCCTGGCCCTTGCGGATCCCGAAGTCCCGGTTCGTCGACCGGGCCCGCGTGGCGACCGGCGTCTGGTGCGTGAGCATCTGGAGGACCTTCTCCGCCTTCGAGCGGGCCTCGCCGGACTGCCCGACGCCCGCGTTGACCACGATCTTCACGACCCGCACCGCCCGGGCCCCGGGGGCGGGCGCCGCGGCGACCGTCCCGGCGGGCGTCGCCGCGTTCGCGGGGGCGCTCATCGGTCGACCCCGGCGGCGAGGGTGATCGTCGGCGCCTGGTCGCCGACCACGTAGACGTACTCCTTCACCGTCGAGAACCCCTCCTTGAAGTGGACGAGGTTCGGCTGGGGCGAGTTGCGCACCTCGATCCGCTCGACGCGCGCGAGCTCGCCGACGTGCGAGCCGCCCGCGACGAACGCGAGCGCCCCCGGCTTCAAGGGAAGGTGCTCGAGCACCTTCTGGCCGGGGAGGTCGATCTTGAGCGAGTCGCCGACCCGGTACGGCGTCGACGCCGGGAGCAGGAGGTTCCGGCCGTCGTGGAGCGTCACCTCGACCTTCCCCCCGCGCGCCGCGTGCTTGAAGCGGACCCGGGCGACCTTCACGGCCGCCTCGGTCGAGGGGATCGAGACGAGGACGAGCTTGCCCCGCCGGTCGGGGACGATCCGGAAATGCTGGTCGAGCGGGGCCGCGAGCGAGACGGTGTCCATGAGCCCCACGCCGCGGGCGAGGTCGTGCGCGACCTTCCCGTCGACCCGGACCGAATCCGAGCGGAGGAGGAGCCGGGCCTCCCGCGCGGAGGCGACCAGGTGGCGCACGTCGCGCAGGATCAGCAGGAGGGGCACGGCGCGCTCCTGGGGGTGCGGGCCCGGGGCCGGCCTCAGGATCCACTTCGAGCCCTTGCGGGGCACCGTCCAGCTCCGCGGGGCCGCCCCGCGCTTCAACCGGAGCGTCACGCGCCGTCCTCCTCGGTCGTCGGCGCGGCCCGGCGACGGCGAGCGGGGGCCGCGGGCGGAGGCGCGTCGTCGCTCGACCCCTCGGACGGGGCGGGCGTCGGGGCCGAGGTCGCCGCCTCGCCGGCCGGGGCGGTGTCGGCCGCCGGTGCGGCCGCCTCGGGCTCGGGCGCCGGGACCTCCCCCTTCTCCTCGGGGGTCACGTCCTCGTCGCGGACGCGCAGCGAGCGCCGCCGCCAGGGGTCGGAGAGGTTGAGCCGCGTGATGACGAGGTGGGCCGTCCGGATCGTGAGCGGCTTCATCTTCTCCTCCGCGGTCTTGAGCGTCACGTTGTCGAGCGTGACGGCGTAGCCGCGCCGGTCGACCTTCGCGACGCGCTCCTCGCGGCCGACGAAGCTCCCGGAGAGGACGCGGACGGTGTCGCCCTTGCGGAGCGGGACCGAGCGCCGCCGGAACCGGCCCCGGAGCTCGCGGGAGAGCGGGACGGTCATCCGGAGGCGCCGCTCGAACGTGTCGGCCGTGTACAGTGCGCGCCGCTGGCGCCGCGGGGACCGGGGGGAGACGCGCACCGTGCCCTCCTCCTAGACGATGATCGAGGAGGCCGCCGCGATCCGGGGCCACCGTTCGGCGGCCTCCTTCGCGACGGGCCCCTTGATCTGCGAGCCCTTGATCTCGCCGGTCTCGGTCGTGATCACGGCGGCGTTGTCCTCGAACTGGAGGCGGGTGCCGTCCGGCCGCCGCATCGGCGAGCGCGAGCGGACGATCACCGCGTGGAGCACCTGGCGCCGCATCTCGGGGGTCCCCTTCTTCACCGAGACGATCACGAGGTCGGCGATCCCGGCCCGGGGGTAGCGGCGGTGCGTCCCGTGCCAGTTGCGGACGGCGATGATCTCGACGACCTTCGCCCCGGTGTTGTCGACGCAGTCGAGCCGGGCCCCCTTCGGGAGGCCGCGCGGGCGCCGCCCCGCGAGACCCTTCACGAGTCCTTCTCCGGCGCCGGCTCGGCGGCCGGGGCGGCGGGCTCGGCCTCCTCGGCGACGGCCCGGCGGGCCGCCTCGCCGAGATCGGCGACGATGCAGAAGGAGACGAGCTTCGAGAGGGGGCGGGTCTCGGCGATCCGGACCCGGCGGCCGGGCCGGATGCCGAGGCAGGGGGGCGCGTGCGCGAGGTAGCGCCGGCGCCGCTTCTCGTACCGCTCGAACTTCGGCACGAAATGGAGCAGCGTCCGCTCGACGACCGCCGTCCGCTGCATCGACGTCGAGACGACCGTCCCCTCGAGGATCTGGCCCCGGACGGGGAGGCGGCCGTGGAACGGGCAGTGGCGGTCGTCGCACCGCGCCTTCGGCGCGCGGACGTCGAGCCCGATGTCGTGGGCGCGGGGGCGAGCGGGCGTACGCGACGGCGTCAACGATACCTCCGAGGGCCGCCGGCCAGGAGACGCTTGGTCCGGTCCTCGGGCCGCACGCGTAGGAGGTCGCCTCTTAACGGTAACTCCCGGCCCTCGAGGACGATCGAGCCCTCGAGGCCCCGCTTCGCGAGCCGGACCGTCCGGGCGCCGCCCGGGAGCTCGACCACGAACGTGGAGAGGGTCTCGTCGACGATCGTCCCCGCGACGGGCCCGCGGACCCCGGGGGCGGAGCGGACGGAGACCGCGCCGCCGATCAGCTCGCCCGCGAGCGCCTCGCGCTCCGGGACCGACAGCGGGTTCGGCGTCTCGGGGTGCGTCGGCACGGGCTCACCTCGCCGCCCCCGCGCGACGCGGCGTCCGGGCGGCGTTCGATCGCTCGCTGAGGACCGTGAGGGCGCGGGCCGCGTTGGTCCGCAGGGCGCGCATCCGCCCCGGGCTCGGCGGCGCCCCGCCCATCGCCGCGACGCCCCGCTCCCGCAGGAGGTCGTTCTCGGCCTCCGCGATCCGGCGGCGGAGCTCGTCGTCGGTGAGCCCGCGCAGCTCGCGCATCCGCAGCAGCGTCACGACGCCTCCGGGGCGCTCGCCTCGGGGGCGGCGGGCTCGGCGGCGGCTTCGACCGGCGGGAGCTCGGCGGCGGCCTCCTTCGGCTTCGCCTCGACCCCCTTCACCGTGATCTCGTCGGGGAGCTTCGCGTTCGAGCGCATGATCCAGACGTTGACGCCGATGACGCCGGGCTTCAGCCGGGCCTGGTAGAACCCCTTGTCCATCCAGAGATGGACCGCCTCGCCGCAGTACTTGATCGTCCCGGCCTTGAACCGCTCCGTGCGGTGCCGCTCGCCGGTGAGCTTGCCCGAGAGGATCACCTGGCAGCCGCGCGCCCCGGATTCCATGATCCGGCGGACGGTCGAGTGGCCCGCGCGCCGGAAGTGCCAGCCGCGCTCGAGCGTCGAGGCGAGCTTCTCGCTCATCAGCTGCGCGTTGAGGTTCGGCTGGCGCTCCTCCTGGACCTCGATCTGGGGGTTGTCGAGCGCGAACCGCGCCTGGATCTCCTCGGTGAGGCGCTTGATCAGCTCGCCGCGGTGGCCGATCAGGATCCCGGGCCTCTCGCAGACGAGCGTGACCCGGGTCCCCATCGGGGTCCGCGTGATCTCGAGGCCCCCGAAGCCGGCCCGCGAGCTCTCGCTGACAAGGAAATCCTTGAGGAGGACCCGCCGGGTCGACTCCTGGATCAGCTTGCGCTCGGCGCTCACGACGCCTCCTTGCGCTCGCCGAGGACGATCTCGACGTTCGTCGTCTGCTCGTTCCAGGCGGTCGCGCGCCCGTGGGCGCGGGGCATCGACCCCTTGCGGATCCGGCCCCGGGCGCACGAGGCGACCTTGACGAACAGCCGGTCGGCGTCGAGGCCGTCGTACTCCGCGTTCTCCTCCGCGTTCGAGAGCACGAGGAGGAGCTTCGACGCGACCTTGACAGGGAAGCGCCCCGGACCGGTGCCGGGGTGGTGCGCGGTCTCCTGGTTGTAGCGCCGGAACGGGATCGCCCGGCGCTTCTCGACGGCCCCCTCGAGGATCCTGCGGGCCGCGGCGACGTCGAGCCCGCGGATCGCGTTCAGCACCTCGTACGTCTTCTTCGGCGAGATCGGGAGCTCGACGCCGCGCGCGCGGGCGACGTTCACCCCCGTCTCCTCCCGGTACGTGTAGCCCCGCATCGAACCCCCTCGCCTCACTTCAGGGGCATGAACTTCGAGGACCGCGTCGCCCCGACGCCCGGCGCCGAGTGCTTCTCGAACCGGCGGGTCAGCGCGAACTCGCCGTAGTAATGCCCGATCATCTCGGGCCGCACCTCGATCTCCTTGAACTCCTTGCCGTTGTGCACGGCGACCTTGCGCCCGACGTGCTCGGGGAGGACGAGGGCGTCCCGGGTGTGCGTGCGCACGGTCTTGCCGGGCGGGGTCTCCCGCATCCGCTCGAGGAACCGGTTCGCCTCGCTCGCGAACCCGCGGCGGATCGATCGGCGCGCCCGCGCCCCGAGGACCTGGCCGAGCTGCTCGAGGCTCATCGCCTTCAGCTCCTCGAGGGTCTTGCCGCGGAGCGAGAACTCCCGCTTCCGCCGGGCCTCGACCTTCTTCGCCCGCCTCGCCTTCGGCATCGCTAGTGCTCCCCGCGGCGCTCGCGCAGGCGGCGTCGCCGCTTCGAGGAGGAGAACCGTCCGACCTTCGCGCCCGGCCACGTCCCGCTCTTCACCGTGCTCGGCCGCCCGACGTGCTGGTGCGCCCCCCCGCCGAACGGATGGTTGACGGGGTTCATCGCGACGCCGCGGACCTTGAACGGGGCCCGGGCGATCGAGCGGGTCGAGAGGACCTTCTTGCCGGCCTTGATGTACGGGCGCTCGCCGCGGCCGCCGCCCGCGACGGCGCCAACCTCGGCCCGACAGGTGGCGAGGAGCCGCCGGAACGCCCCGCTCGGCAGCTGGACCGTGACCTCGTTCCCCGCGCGGCCGACGACGAGGGCGCTCGCGCCCGCCGCGCGGACGAGGCGGCCCCCGTCGAACGGCTTCACCTCGACGTTCGAGACGAGCGTCCCGTCCGGGATCGCGCTCAGCGGGAGGATCGCGCCCCGGTCGACCTTCCCCGACCCGAGCGACACGCTGTCGCCGGTCGCGAGGCCCGCGGGCGCGAGGATGCGGACGCGGGTGCCGTCCGGCGTGACCAGCTCGGCGACGGGCGCCGTCCGTCCGGGCGACGGCTCGATCGAGACGACGCGCCCGGGCCCGGCGACGCTCGGCGCCGGGTGGTAGATCGGGCCGGGGTGGCGGTGGCTCGGCGAGCGGTACGTGCCGGTCCCCGCGCCCCGGCGACGGGAGATGATCCGCTTTCCCACTAGAACACCCCCGCCCGGCCTCCGATGTCCTCGGCCGAATACTCCTTCGCGAACCGCACGGTCGCGATCTTCCCCACGGCGACCGTCTTCGTCGTCACCTTGACGACCTTGCACTGGTACGTCTCCTCGACGGCCCGCCGGATCTCGGCCCGGTCGGCCCGCCGGTCGACGACGAACTCGAGCTTGTTCTGCCGCTCCATCTCGTCCATCGACTTCTCGGTGACGTAGGCGTGCAGCACGATGCGGTGGCGGAGCGCGGTCACGGCGCGACCTCCCCGAGGCGGTTCCGGAGGAGCTCGACCGCGGCGCGCGAGAACATCGTGAGTCGGCCGGCGACCCCGCCCGGGGCGAGGTCCTCGGTCGCGAGGCGAGAGGCGGGGACGACCTCGACCCCGGCGAGGTTCCGGAAGCCGAGCCCCCGGCCCGGGGCGCTCGTCACGAGCAAGAGGCCCCGCGGCGTCCTCCGGACGCGGCCCCGGCGGCGGGCCCGCCCCGACGCGCGGAGGTGCGTCCCCTCCTGCGCGCGCTCGACGTCCCCCTCGAGCTTCAGGCGCTCGAGGAGCCCGCGGGCGTCGCGGGCGGTCCGGATCTCCTCGACCGGATCGTCGACGACGATCGGGAGCGAGACGCCGTGCGGGAGCCGATGGCCCCGCGCGGCCGCGAGCTTCGCCTCGCGCGTCGCCGCCAGCGCGGACGCGAACGCGAGGCGGCGCTCCTTGCGATTGATCTTCTTCGACCAGAGGCGTCCGACGCGGGGCGGGTGGGACTGCCGACCGCCGACGGTGTTCGGCGCCTGGGCGCCCCGCATCGACTCCATCAGGCGGGGCGTGCGCGCGACCCCGCGGCCCTTCCCGGACCACTCGACCGAGTGCTGCATGCCCGCGATCGGGTTCGTCCCGTACGGCTGGCGGCGGTGGGTCTGCGCCGCGACGACGGCGCGGTGGATGAGGTCGGGGCGCACGGGGGTGGAGAACGCGAGGGGCAGCGCGAGGGTGCCGTGCGCCTTCCCCTCGAGCGAGACGACGTGCGCCCGGTGGTGCGGGCTCGTCGGTTCGGCCGGCGGCGCGCCCGGCGGCGTCTCGGCGCTCATGCGCCCTGCTTCGATCGGGTGCTGAAGTAGCGGAGCTCGACCTTCTCGACGCTCGCGACGCGGCTGCGCATCGGCAGCCGGAACCTCAGGAGCCGGCGCGCCGGCCCGGGGAGCGAGCCGTGGAGGACGACGCACGACGTGCGGACCTCGCCGTAGTGCGGGAACCCCCCCGCGGGGGTGATCGGATCGCTCTTCGGGTCGCGGACGACCCGAAGGATGCGCATGTTGAACTGGGTCCGCCGGTGGTAGCCCTGCTGGCCCGCCTGCGGGATGCGGTACGTCACGAAGCTCGGGTTGTGCGGCCCGAGCGTGCCGATCATGCGGCGGTGCTTCGAGTTCTTCCGGGGCTGGAGCTTCACCCCCCAGCGCTGGATGTGGCCCTGGAACCCGAACCCCTTCGTGACGCCGATCACGTCGACGAACTCCCCTTCCTTGGTGAGCTCCGAGACCGGGATCTCGCGGCCGAGCTGCGAGAGGGCGAACGCCCGGCGCTCCTCGAACGTCTCCCCCGAGACCCGGACCTCGAAGAGCGTCGGTGTCTTCGAGGGGGTCCCGGTGACGAGGCCGGGCTGCGTGTGGACGATGAGCCGAACGTCGTCGCCCGCGCTCTTCCCGAACGCCTCGACGGCCTCCGTCGGGCTCGCGGGGGGCATCGGGATCCGCCGCGCGAGCGCGCTGGACGGCTCGGGGCCCCACGCCTCCGCGACGACCCGGCTCCCGTACGGGCCCCGGGCGTAGAGGCGGGCGGCGACGACGCGGAGGGGAGGGACCTCGACGACCGTCACGGGCACCGAGACCTCCTGGCCGGCGGTCGTCGACCGCTTCCGGTAGTCCAGGATGAACGCGTGGGTCATCCCGACCTTGTAGCCGGCGAACCCCTCGATCGTCGGCTGCTTCGGGCCCGCCGGCCAGGACCGGAGGCGGGGGAGCGGCCGGGCGGAGCGCGAGCGGGGAGAGAAGGCGAGGGAACCTCGCCGGGGACGGTGACGTCGGGCCATCGGTCGATAGGGGCTCCTCCTTCTGCGGGGGGACGGGGAGCGAGGTACTCTATATAACTGACGCGGGAAAATCGCCGTCTTCTCGAGGAAATCCGGCGCGCGCGCGCCGGCCCGGGCCACGACCGCCCGAACGCGCGCGTAGAAGGGCCGGCGAGCCCGACTAGACGAGCCCGAGCTCGCGCCCCGCGGTCCGGAACGCGGCGATCGCCTCGGTGAGGTCGTCGTCGGTCAGCGCCGCGTTGAGGATCGTGCGGATCCGGGCCTTCCCCTTCGCGACCATCGGGAAGACGATCGGCAGCGCGAACACTCCGAGCTCGAAGAGCCGACGGCTGAGCTGCTTGGCGACTCGGCTGTCGCCGACGATCACGGGAGTGATCGGCGTCTCGCTGCGTCCGAGGTCGAACCCCAGCTCGGCCATCGCGCGCTTGAACCGGCGGGTAAGCTCCCAGAGCCGGTCCACGTGGCGGGGCTCCGACTCGAGGACATCGATCGCCGCTAGGCACGCGGCGACGACGGCCGGCGGATGCGAGCCGCTCAACAGCCAGGTCCGCGAGCGGTTGTACGCGAAGTTCACGAGCGCCGGGGAGCCCGAGATGTGGCCCCCCACCACGCCGAACGCCTTCGAGAACGTTCCCATCTCCACGTGGACGCGGTCGCGCCCGAGCCCGAAATGCGAGACGATCCCGCGCCCGCCCGGGCCGAGCACCCC
>JASIEC010000032.1 GCA_030046135.1 Thermoplasmata archaeon
GGGCTCGCTCGGGGGGCGTGAGCCAAGCTTATGAAAAGCCGGCCGGAAGGTCGGACGGACGCCACTGTAGCTCAGTTGGCAGAGCAGCTGATTCGTAATCAGCAGGTCGGGGGTTCAAGTCCCTCCAGTGGCTGCTCTTCGCTCGATCGGGACCCGGGAGGGTAGCGGGGGTCCCGCCCGCCTCGCTCTGCCCTGTCGGGGACGGCCCCTCTGCGTCCGCGGGGGCCTGCGGCGTACAGCGACCGGTCGATCGGACTCGGGGTGGACCTCGGCGGTCAGGCCGGCGCCTCGTCCGCAAACTTCAGCAGTTTCTCGAAGCTTCGAACCAGGGTTCGAAGCTCGTCCGGCTCCAACACCGACACGAATCGAGCGACGATCTCCTTGTGGCGTCGCCTCGCGACGGCAAACAAGCTCTTGCCGGCGGGCGTCATCCGGATGTTGACCACCCTTCGGTCCGAGGAATCTCTCACCCTCCGGACCAGGCCTTTCGTCTCCATCGCGTCGACGATCGCCGTGATCGCGGCCTTCGTGACGAGGTTCTCGTCGCTCAACCGGACCATCGAGGTCGGGCCGGACTCCGACAGTTGTTCGAGAACCGCAAACTCGGTCAATCTCAGATCGGGCATCCCGAACGCTTTGTCGAAGTAGTGCGGCAACTTCCGGCTGGCCAGGTTCATGGCCCGAAAGACCGCGGCCGGAGAGGGCGGAGGTTCCTGGACCCGCGGGCTGTCCCGGGAGAGGGGTCCCTTCGCTCGACGAGCGGACATCGCGACGTTCCTACGGGGGGGTTCGGTCCGGGGTCCGAGACGGCCGAGTGTTAAGACCGTTGCTGAATGGTCAATCATTAAGTAGTTCATGACTTTATCATGTGGCGAGGGTCCGGGTGATCGGGGGAAGGAGCGGAGTCGGCGGTTCGATCAGAGTCGGGGCGACCCCCGCCGCCGGGTCGCGAGGGGGCTCCCGGGGGCTCGGCCGGCCCCCGCGCCTCGGACCGGTGCTCCGACCGGAGCGGAGCACCCCATGAAGGCGGTCGTCCAGGATCGGTACGGGACGGCCGACGCGCTCAGGCTGCGCGACGTTCCGACGCCCGTCCCGGACGCCACCAGCGTGCTCGTCCGCGTGCGGTCCGCGTCGGTGAACAGCCTCGACTGGCGGATCATGTCGGGTCGGCCGATCCTCCTCCGCCTGCTGGGCTTTGGCCTGACGAGGCCCAAGCGAGGGATTCGGGGTGTGGATGTGGCGGGCGAGATCGTCGCCGTCCCCGGACCGGACTCGCGGTTCAAGGTCGGCGACGCCGTGTTCGGGCTCGGCCGCGGGTCCTTTGCCGAGTACGTGGTCGCGGAGGAGCGCGAGCTCACGAAGAAGCCGGACGAGGTCTCCTTTGACGACGCGGCCACGCTCGGGACCGCCGCCTTCACCGCCCTCCAGGCGGTCCGCGACCGGGGCCACGTTCGACCCGGGCAGTCGGTGGCCGTCACAGGAGCCGGCAGCGGGGTAGGCACGTTTGTCGTGCAGCTCGCCAAAGGGATCGGAGCGAAGGTCACCGCGGTCTCCCGCTCCGACAACGTCGCGATGCTCCGTTCGGCGGGGGCGGACATCATCCTGGACTATCCGGCGTCGGACCTCACGCGGGGATCGGATCGCTACGATGCGATCTTCGACATTTCGGGACGGAACGGGATGGGGGCCCTCCTGCGTTCTCTCAAGCCGGGAGGTATCCTGGTCTGTGTGGGGGGGCGGGGGGGCTTCGGTCGGTTCGTTCAGGCCGGAGTTCGTCGCCGACTGTTGCGTCAGCGGGTGTGGGGCCTCCTGGCGAGGTCCACGGTAGAGGACTTGGCGGAGCTCGGGGCGCTCGCAGCCCAACGAAGGATTCGCCCTGTCATCGACCGGATCTACTCACTCCAGGAAGTGCCGGCAGCGATGGCCCAGGCGGACCTCAAACAGGCGCGCGGCAAGCTCGTCATTCACGTTTGCTGAAGGGCGGACCTCGACGCCCTCGCCCCCTAGGACGCTCGGGCCCGCGCGAGGACCGCGAGGGCCTCCACCGTGGCCCAGCGGCTCGGCTCGTGGAGGGGCTCGAGCAGCATCGGGAACATCGGGCGCCGATACTGGTAGCCGGCGAGCTTCGGGTCGATGTCCGGATGCGCCGCGTCAAGCGCCCAGGTCCCATCCGGCCGACGCTTTTCGCGCAGCCAGCGGAGCGCGGGACCGAGCCGGGGATCGGCCCCGTAGCCGAGCCGGGTCAGGATCCGGAGGCCGACCAAGAGGTCGTAGAAGTATTGGTTCGGGTAGTGGATCCGGAACCACGGCGGGTACCGGGTCGCCCCCTCCTCGGCGAGGTGGCGCTGCAGGTAGAACTCCGCCCCGCGCTCGATGGAGCGGCGGATCGCGGCGTCCCTCCTATCCTCCGGGATCTCGGCCAGCGCCGCGAGGCCCTCCCATCCGTCGAGCGTGCCCGTGCGCGACGGAAAACAGTGCCACCCGCCGTCCCGCTTCTGCGTGCGCACGATCCAGGCGATCGAGCGCTCGACGGAAGGGTGGTCGAGGTAGCCAAAACGGATCAACGTTCGAACGGCGTTGCCCGTCACGCAGATCTCGCCGCTCCGCCCGCTAAGGTCGCCGCCCTTCGAGCTCCAACGGTCGAGGAGGAGCTCGGCGGTCCGGCGGATGCGTCGATCGGACCGGTCCAGGCCGAGGTCGGCGAGGACGATCGCGTGCCAGTTCGTGGCCACGTACTTGGGCATGTAGAGTTCGCCGGCCGAAGTCCCCGGGGTGACCCAGTGTCCGTCGGGCCACTGGTCGGCGAGGAGATCCGCCGCCCACCCGACGCGCCCGATCCCGCGCACGGCCGTTCGGACCCGGGGATCCCCGGGCGGCCGTCCCTCCACCTCGGTCCAGAACCGGGCCCGGACGCTGGGGTCGGAGTTCGGCCCCGTCAGCCAGGCCCTCAGTCGAGCGGGAGCCCGCACGAGGGGAGGGAAGCCCCCTGCCAGATAAGCGCAGGTCGCCCGCGCCTCGCGATCGGCCCGGGAACCGCCAGGCTTTAGCCTCGGCCCGACTCGGCGCGGGCGGCTCCTGGGCACTCGGACTGGTTCGATGTCAACCCCCTCCGTCGCGTCACGGCCCGACCCCCGTCGATGGTTCCTCCTCGTGGTCGTCGGGATCGTGCTCTACGCCGTGCTCGACGTGGTCGCCCAACTCCTTCCTCCTCACTACAGTCCGATCTCGCAGGCGGAGAGCGATCTCGCGGTCGGGCCCTACGGATTCGTGATGACCCTCAACTTCGTGATCCGGGGGCTGCTCTCGCTCCTGTTCCTGTACGCGCTCTCGCGCACCCTCGCCTCGGAGGGTGGGACGTGGCGGAACCACACCGCCGGGTTCGCGCTGCTC
>JASIEC010000163.1 GCA_030046135.1 Thermoplasmata archaeon
TCCGTCCTCACGGGAGGAACGCGCCCGCCGATCGGAGGCGGGACGTTCTACGCCCCGACGGTCCTCGACCACGTCCCCGAGGCCGCGCGCGTCGTGCTCGAGGAGCCGTTCGGCCCGATCGCGCCGATCGTACGGTTCGCGGACCCGGACGACGCCGTGCGCATCGCGAACGCGACGCCGTACGGGCTGCAGGCGTCCGTTTACACGCGCGATCTCGCCCGCGGGTTCTCGCTCGCGAAGCGGATCCGCGCGGGGAGCGTGCACCTCAACGATCCGACGAACGTGCGCTGGGACGCCCTCCCGTTCGGGGGCGTCCGCGCGAGCGGCCTCGGCCGCGAGGGCCTCCGCTCCGCGATGCAGGAGATGACGGAGGTCAAGCTGATCTCCGTCAACTACGCGGGGTCGTAGGGCGGCGGGGCTTTCCTTCGGGGGTGGGGACCGGGGGCGGCGGCGCCGCGAGCTTGTCGACCGCCTCGGGCGGGAGCAGGAGGCGGAGCGTCATCTCGGTCCGGAGGCCGCGGCCCGGCCGGATCGCCTCCACCCCGAACCAGAAGCAGGTCTGGAGGGCGCGCGGAATCGCCTCCGCGTCGCCCGCATCGCGCAGCGTCCGCGCGATATCGCGCCATCGTTCGCGCACGTCCTCGGACGACCCCTGCCAGAGCTCCAGCGGCACGATCTCCCGCCCCCGTGGGACGACCACGCGGGGGGCGGTGATAAGCCCCTGCGTCCCGGATCGGGGCCTAGCCGGGGGCGTCCCGCCGCGCCTCGCGATCCCCGAGGGACGGCCCGGGCACCGGGGGCATCCCCGGGACCGGGACCGCGTGCTCGGCCGGTCGGCGGAGCTCGGCCGATCCGGCCCGGGGCCCGACCGGCCCGATCGATCGGGACGGAGTAGGGACCGTGTCGAGGCTCTCGAGCGCCTCCTCGAACGCCATCAGGCCCCGCTCGAGGAGCTCGTCCTCGATCACGAGCGGCGACATGAAGCGAAGGACCTGGTCCCACGCCCCGGCGGTGTGGAGCAGGACCCCGCGCGCGAGCAGGGCGGCCCTAAGGGCGCTCGCACGCTCGCCCCAGGCCTTCCGGCCGGTCCGGTCATGGACGAACTCCGCGCCGATCATGAACCCGCGGCCCCGCACGTCCCCGAGGGTCGGGTGGCGCTCCGCCAGGCTCTGGAGCCGCTCGACAACGCGCGCTCCGCGGCGGCGCGTCCGTTCGAGGAGGTCCCCCTCGCCGAGGACCTTGAGCGTCTCCGCGCCGACCGCGAGGGCGAGAGGGTTACCCCGAAACGTCCCGAGGTGGAACCCGCGGGGGAGCTCCTTCACGAGGTCAGCGCGGTAGGCGACGACGGAGAGCGGGAGGCCTCCTCCGATGGACTTCGCGATGCAGACGATGTCCGGCGTGACGTGCGAGTGCTCGACCGCCCACATCTTCCCGGTGCGGCCGAGGCCGGTCTGGACCTCGTCCGCGATGAGGAGGAGGTCGTGCCGGTCGCAGAACTCCCGGAGGGAGGGGAGGAAATCGTCCGGGGGAACGACGTAGCCGCCCTCGCCGAGGATCGGCTCGACGACGACCGACGAGACGGAGTCGACGCCCGAATGGGGGTCGCCGAGCAGGTGCTCCAAGTAGGCGATCGTGCCCGCGGCCCCCTGGTCGGCTCCGAGGACCGGCCGGTACGGATCCGGGTACGGCACCCGAATGACGCTCCCCCCGGCGAAGGCGTTCGGCGCGCGGTAGCGACATCCGCTCGTGAGGTTCGCGGCCCCGCCGTGGACGCCATGGTACGCTCCTGAGAAGGCGACGGTCCCGCGCCGCCCCTGCGCACGGTCCGCGAGGTTCACCGCGGTCTCGACGGCATCGCCGCCGGTGACGGTGAGGAAGATGCGGGCGTGGTGCCGAAGGGTTCCCGGCAGGGCGTTGTCGAGGGCGGTGAGGAAGCGGATCCTCGCCTCCGTGGGGAGCTCGAGGGCATGCCAAATCTCGGCCGCCTGCGCCTCGAGGGCGGCGACGAGCCGAGGGTGCCGATGGCCCAGGTTCAGGACAGAGATCCCCGAGACCCAGTCGATGAATCGGTTGCCGTCCACGTCCTCGATCGTCGCGCCCCGGCCTTCCTTCGGCGCGATCGGGAAGTAGCGCGGGTAGCCGACGGCGTCGGTCTCGAGCCGGGTCTGCTCGGCGAGGAGCGCGCGCGACCGGGGCCCGGGCGGGGGGACCACGATGCGGGGGGCGTCCGGGAAGCTGAGCCACTCCCCGTCGTTCGTCATGGGGGCGCACCGATACGAGGCGCCCGGAAGCTATCAAGCCTCCATCGGCGACCCGCCCCGCTCCGGGTAAGGAAACTCGGTTCCGCCCCCCTTAAGGAGGGTCGAACCTGCCCGGTTCGGGACGTCGATGACCGCGGGCTCGGGAGCGAACACCAGCCCCGAGGAGCACGGCGCCTCGCTGCTGCGGCCGCCCGGCGAGGCGGCCGACCTGCGCCGCCGACGGGAGCGTCCGGCCGAGATCGGTCGCTACCTGCT
>JASIEC010000164.1 GCA_030046135.1 Thermoplasmata archaeon
CGCAGTGTGCTGTCGGCGAACAGCAGCAGTTCGACGGCGAGCAGCACCGACGCGAGCGGCGCGTTGAACGTGGCGGCCATGCCGCCGGCCGCGCCCGCCACCAGCAGCGTCTTGCGCTCGTCGGAGGACAGGTGCAGGAACTGCGCCGCGATCGAGCCGACGGCGCCGGTCATGATGATCGGTCCCTCGGCGCCGAACGGGCCGCCCGAGCCGATCGAGATCGCCGTCGCCACCGGCTTCAGGACGGTGACCTTCGGCTCGATCTTGCTCTTGTGGATCAGGATCGCCTCGAGCGCCTCCGGAATCCCGTGGCCCCGGATCCGCTCCGAGCCGAACCGGGCGAGGAGCCCGACGATCAGGCCGCCGAGAATCGGGACGCCGATCGCCAGGAGGCCGAGCTGGTTGCCCGCCGGCGAGGCGAACGTGAAGGAGAGGCGGCCGTAGTAGAACAGGTTCGTGAAGAACCCGATGAGGCCGAGGAGGGCCACCGCGATGAACGCCGCCGCGGCGCCCACCGCGAGGGCCGCGAGGAGGAGGAGGTAGAGCCGGTCGGTCCGGCTCGCGAAGTCACCGAGCTGCTCCACGCCCTGCCGGCCCGAGGGCGCGGATGTCGAGGGAGCCACCGGGGGGTCTCAGCCTCCCGGCTCGGTTCCGGCCGCGCCCGGAGGAGGATCTCCGTCCGTCCGGGGGGTCGGTCGGCCCTCGTCTCCGAGGACCAGCACGTGGCGTCGGCTGTTCGCCAGGACGAACCGGCTCACGCTCCCTCGCAGAGACTTCGCGATCGATCCCGGGGCGCGAGGGCCGAGGACGATGAGATCGGACCCTAGGAAGTCGGCGTACTCGCACAGCCGCTGCCCCGGGTCGCCGTGGAGCACCTTCACGGGCACGGCGTGTCCGGCGTCGCCGAACGCGTCGATCGCCGAGGCTCGCAGCCGCCGGACGATCTCGATTTCCTCGGCGTTGGCCGGGACCCCGTCGCTCTCGTTCCCGGCGGCGCTCGTCGGACGCATCACCGCGTGGCACAGGGTGAGCTCGACGCCCAGCCCCTTGACGAGGTCGCGTCCCGCCGCCGCCAAGGGAGCTCCGGCGTGCCGGGCGTCGACGGCCCAGAGCGCCCGGCGGAGCGGCGACGAGATTCGGCCGGGAGGCGGACCCGCAGCGGCAGGGGGGGCAGGACCGGCGTCCCCCGGCATCGATCTCACGATGGTCCCTCGGAGTCTTAACGGGAGCGAAGAGCCCGTCCGGCGGGCCCGGCGGAGGCGACGGCTCGGTCAACGTAAAGCGACCCCGCCGCTCGAGGGCCGGAGCCCGAACGGGGGAACGGTGCGGATCCGCGCGGTGCTCTTCGATCTCGGGGGAACTCTCGTCGACGAGCGCGACTTCGGCCGGTGGATCGAGGTCGCCCGCCGGCTCTCCCTCGAACTCGAGGGCGAGTCGCTCGCGCACGCGTACGGGGAGGTCCAGGTCGAGCTGGACCGGGCGCCCCCTCCGCCGGACGAGGAGACCGGGCTCCGGGAATTCTGGAAGCGGGTGCTCGCCCAGTCGTCCGGCCGCCCGGTCGACGCCGTGACCGCCGAGCGATTTCTCGCGGGCTTGCGGGAGTCCACGCTGCCCCAGACCCATCCGCTGTTCTCGGACGCCCGTCGGTGCCTGGAGGAGCTCCAGGCACGGCGCAAGCGACTCGCCATCGTTTCCAACTCCTCGAGCGAAGCGTCCGCCCGCAGCATCCTCCATCGGGCCGGGATCCTCGATTTCTTCGAGAGGATCGTCTCCTCGGGCACCGAGCGGGTCGCGAAGCCCAATCCCGAGATCTTCCTCCGGGCCCTCGCTCGCCTCGGCGTGCCGGCGGAGGCGTCGCTCTACGTCGGGAACCTCGAGCACACGGACGCCCGAGCGGCCCGCGCGGTCGGGATGCACTCGGTCTGGCTCCACCGTGACGGGACGGGGTTCGGGGACGACCCCCCCGAGATCACCTCGCTCCTCGAGGTGCCGCTCGTCGTCCGCCGGCTCGACGGTTCCGCGACCGGCTCCGCCCGCGCCGGACCGGAGCATCGTTAAGTACCCCCTCTAGCTCGTTCCCCTTCGCCGCGCCGGTCCCCCTTGGGGGCCCGGAGGCGGTGACGCCGTCACGGCGAGCCGGGGACTCGGTGAACCGCGCTCTTCCAGGATGGCGCCACAGATGGCCCTCGAAGGGCGTGGAGCCCCGAGATCCCCCTCCTGGAGACGGGAGGTGACCTCTCGGGACCGACGGAGGAGATGTACGCACAATCACACGCGAAGAGCTCAATCTCTCGCAAGAGACAATTCCGCCAGGTAGTTCCGATCGGTTCACGATCCGAAACGTATTCCCGGGCCCGATGCGTCGGGCCCATCAATCCGGTTGATCCTGCCGGCGGGCACCGCTATTGGAGTTCGCTTAAGCCATGCGAGTCGAGAGGGGTAAGCCCTCGGCGCACTGCTCAGTAACACGCGGACAATCTACCCTCGAGACGGGGATAACCCCGGGAAACTGGGGATAATACCCGATAGACCTGGGATGATGGAAGGCTCCCAGATCGAAATCCTCCGGGGCTCGAGGATGGGTCTGCGGCCTATCAGGTAGTAGGGGGTTTCACGGACCCCCTAGCCGTGGACGGGTACGGGCTTTGGGAGAAGTCGCCCGGAGATGGATTCTGAGACACGAATCCAGGTCCTACGGGACGCAGCAGGCGCGAAACCTCCACACTGTGGGCAACCACGATGGGGGAACTCCAAGTGCCCACACTGTGTGTGGGCTGTTCTCGAGTCTAGAACGCTCGAGAAGTAAGGGCCGGGTAAGACGGGTGCCAGCCGCCGCGGTAATACCCGCGGCCCGAGTGGTGCTCATTATTATTGAGCCTAAAGCGTCCGTAGCTGGCCGGGCAAATCTCCCGGTAAATCGGGCCGCCCAACGGTCCGAACTCGGGAGACACTGCTCGGCTTGGGATCGGGAGAGGGTGAAGGTACTCCCGGGGTAGGGGTAAAATCCTGTAATCCGGGGGGGACCACCGGTGGCGAAGGCGTTCACCTAGAACGAATCCGACAGTGAGGGACGAAGCCCTAGGGCGCAAACGGGATTAGATACCCCGGTAGTCTAGGGTGTAAACGCTGCAGACTTGGTGTTGGGGGTCCTGCGTGGGCTTCCAGTGCCGGAGTGAAGATGTTAAGTCTGCCGCTTGGGGAGTACGGTCGCAAGACTGAAACTTAAAGGAATTGGCGGGAGAGCACCGCAACGGGAGGAGCGTGCGGTTCAATTGGATTCAACGCCGGAAAACTCACCGGGGGCGACGGAGGGATGAAAGCCAGGCCGAAGACCTTGCCCGATTCTCCGAGAGGTGG
>JASIEC010000165.1 GCA_030046135.1 Thermoplasmata archaeon
CTGTCGAACTCGACGAGCGCCCCGTCGCCCATCGTCTTCACCTCGCGCCCCCCGAACCTCTCGAACGCGGGTCGGGCGAGCGTCCGCTGCTCGTCGACGTGCTTCAACGCGAGCGGCTCGTCGCGCTGCGCGAGCGCCGAGTATCCGACCAGGTCGGTGAACATGATGGCGGCGAGCCGCCGTCGCCCCTCGGGCACACCCCCGAATGGGACCCCGAGGATTAACCCCGTGGGTCGCCGGGGGCGGGCCCCGCTCGAGGGCACAGGGGAGCCGAGGCCCCGACCTCGTCGGGGGTCGCTTACGCGCGCTCGATCAGGCGGACCAGGAGGGTGGCCGGCGCCGCGGCCACCGTCGCGAGGTCGGCGATCGGCCCGAGGTCCGCCGCCCTAAGAGAGAGCGGCTCGGCGGCGAACGCCGGGACGGCCGGCGGATCGAACTCGAGGGAGATCGTGACGGGCGCCGCCGAGACGGTGATCGTCCCGTTCGTGCAGTACGGGGGGGTGGGCTGGACGTCGGACATCGGCGAAGGGCACGCCCGCCCGTCGAGACCCCGGACCTGGTACGTGAACGACCCGTTCGGAAGGTCGAAGACGAGACTGGAGCCGGTCGTGAACTCGCGGAGGTGCCCTGTGCCCGAGCCCCGGACCGGACCGTTGACGGTCACTCCCCAGCGGCTCCCGGCGGCGAGCCCCGTCTCGTCGAACGACACCGCGTAAGCGGTCCGGTGGAAGGCGTCGCGGAGCGTCGTCGGCCCGGTGAGGGTGAGGACCGACGTCGAGAACGTCGGCGAGTACCCCGGGACCCCCCCGATCCAGAGGTCGTAGGTCCCGTCCCCGAGGTTGATCTTGTGGCTCGAGCTCGCGAGGGTCAGCGTTGTGTTGAACGGGTCCGTCGCCGGGCCCGTCCCCTCGATCTTCACCTCCCAGGGGGTCTTCGCGCGGAGCCCGCTTTCGCGGATCGTGAACAGCGAGCTGTCCGCCACGGGCGTCGTCGGAACGCTGAGGGAGATCGAACGGGTGCTCACGACGAACGTGCCGCCGGCGCTGCTCGCGTACCCTGCGGGCAGGATCGGGGTCCAGTTGTACTCCCCCACCGGTAGGTCCCCGAGATGGATCGTCGGGGAGGTCGAGTTGAGGACGGCGAGGACGAACGTCGGGCTGCACCCGGACCCGGCGCTCGAGGTGTTGCCGCCGGTGTCATGGACGGTCGAGCAGCAGACGCTCGCGGTCGAGGACCCGTTGCCCCCGGTCGTGTGCGGGGGGGCGCAGCAGACGTCCCCCGTCGTGGATGAGCCGTTCCCACCCGTGGTGTGGGGCGGGGCGCAACAGGCGGTCGACACCGTGGTCGAGGAGCCGTTCCCGCCCGTAGTGTGCGGCGGGTCGCAGCTGATCTCGGCGCTCCAGGCGGTCCCGGGCGGCAGGCCGTGCTCGGAGATCGCCACCGACTCGCTCGGCGACGCGAGAGGGGCCAGATCGCCGCCGGGGTAGATGTACGTCCTATCGTAGTAGGGCGGCGACGGGTAGGCGGGGAGCTGCGAGATCAGCGTGATGGCGTTCTCGTCGTACGGGAGGCTCTTGAGCGGGTTGTCGGCGCCGTTGTACCAGTTGTCGAGCAGCCCGTAGTCCCACCAGGCGTTGCCGCCCTGGGTCGACCCCCCGACGATGCTGCCGGCGAGCGCGATGGTCGGGAACGACGGGGCGTAGTGGATCGTTGACGCGGCCTGGGGCGTGATGTTCCAGAGGTCCCCCGAAAACTCCTCCTGCGCCCCCGAGTAGAGGTTCAGGGGGAGGAGCCACGCGGTGGTGGGCGTGATGAACAGGTTGTTGTACACGAGGTCCGGGCTCTCGCCGAGCTCGACCCCGATCCCCCAGCCGTACGGCATGAGCGGCGCGCAGTCGGAGGTGTCGGGACAGCTCGTCGGCGAATCGATCTCGAAGAACGAGTTCCCCCAGACCGTGTTGTTCCCGCCGCCGATGTTGAGGGGGCCGAACGTGGAGCCGCCCGAGTACAACAGCAGCCCGAGCCCCTGCGGGAAGAACTGGTTCCCGGCGACGAGGTTGTCCGAGGACTCGTAGAAGATCACGCTGAACGGATCGAAGGAGAGCGGGAAGTACGCCGAGGCGGCGAACCAGCCGCTGATGTTCACCGCGTCGAGCAGCGCGACGCCGCTGACGTTCCAGAACCAGAGCGGCAGGTCGTTCGTCGTCGGGAGCGTGGGTCCGACCGACTGGAGCTCGCTCGTGTTCGCCGAGAGGCTCGGCGGCTGGAGGAGGTCGACGGAGGCCGTCGTCCCGTCCAAGAACACCCCGGGGAACACAGGGAACGCGAGGTCGTTGTACAGCCCGAAGTCGGAGGAGAACGGGGCGAGCTGGTTGTCGTACATCCGGTAGGGGTCGGCGGGACTCCCCATGCCCGAGGAGGAGAGCGCCGCGACCTCGGGGTTCGTGAACGCCCAGAGTGGGGTGTAGACCCCCTCCGAGACGTTGAGGGCGAGGTCGATCGTGAACGCCAGGGGGCCGGTGAGGTCGAAGATCGTGTACTTTGGAGTGTGGTCCGCGAGCTCCGTCGTGACGACGTACTCCCCGGGCATGAGGTAGAACGTCGAGGTCTCCATGTTCGGCGCGTACTCGCGCTGGTAGACGATCGGCGAGAAGAACGTGGCCGTCCCGTTGTAGAAGAAGAAGTTGAAGGCGTTCCCGGGATCCTCGTTCAACGTCACGGCGTACGATCCCCCCGGGGCGCCGAGACCCCAGAGCCCGCTGAGGACGGACGGTCCGGTCGTCATCGTCCCGTAGTCCTGGATCCCGGGCGGTCCCTCGCCCGACTGGTTGCTCCAGGCGACGTCCGCGCCCGTCGCCGTCTCGGCGGTGTCGGAGCCGTAGTTGTAGGCGCTCGGCACCGAGGCGAGCGATCCCGACGGGGTTCGGTACTCGAGAGCGAGCGTCGCGTCCGCGGTCCCGAGGTCGACCTGGCTGCCGCTCCCGGGCCCGCAGATGTCCAGCTCGAGGTCGTAGAGCAGCCCGATCGGGTTGTACGCCTTCCCGTC
>JASIEC010000166.1 GCA_030046135.1 Thermoplasmata archaeon
CTCACCCTCCAGGAGGCGGGCGCGGACGTCCACCTCGCCGCGAGCAACCCCCTCACGACCGACGACGAGCCCGTCGCGGCGACCCGGGAGGCGGGGATCGAGGTCCTCGCCGAGCGGGGCGAGTCGATGGCCGACTACCGGGCCGGCCTCGAGGCGATGCTCGCCCGGGACCCGGACGTGATCGTCGACGACGGCTCCGACCTGGTGGCCCTCGCCCACCTGAAGGGCCGGGGCCGGGGAAAGATCCGTGGCTCGACCGAGGAGACGACGACCGGGGTCACGCGCCTCAAGGCGCTCGAGCGCTCGGGCAAGCTCCTGTTCCCGGCGATCAACGTCAACGACGCCGAGATGAAGCACCTCTTCGACAACCGCTACGGCACGGGCCAGTCGACGATCGACGGCCTGCTCGCGTCGACGAACCTTCTCCTCGCGGGCCGGGTCGCGGTCGTCGCGGGGTACGGCTGGGGGGGCCGAGGGGTCGCCGCCCGCCTCCGGGGCATGGCGGCCGACGTCGTGGTGACCGAGGTCGACCCGGTGCGGGCGCTCGAGGCGCGGCTCGACGGCTTCCGCGTCCGCCCGATGCTCGATGCCGCGAAGGAGGCGGACCTCATCGTGACGGTCACCGGCCAGACCGGGGTCGTCCGGGAGGAGCACCTGAGGGTCCTCAAGGACGGCTGCCTCCTCGCGAACGTCGGCCACTTCGACGTCGAGGTGTCGAAGCCGGACCTGGAAGGGCTCGCGGTGAGCCACCGGACCGCGCGCCCGAACGTCGAGGAGTACCGCTTCGCAGACGGCCGCCGGGTCTACCTGCTGGGCGAGGGCCGGCTCCTCAACATCGCGGCCGGCCAGGGTCACCCGGTCGAGATCATGGACCTGTCGTTCTCGCTCCAGGCCCTCTCCGTCGAGCACCTCGCGCGGGAAGGCCTCCGGATGTCGCCGAAGGTCCACGCGGTCCCCCGGGCGATCGACCTCGCGGTCGCTCGCGCCGCGCTCGCCCCGATGGGCGTCGGCGTCGACGAGCCGACCCCCGAGCAGGTCAAGTACGCCGACACGTGGGAGTCGGGGACATGAGCTCCCCGGGGACGATCCCGCCCGACCTCCGCTACACGAAGACCCACGAGTGGGTCCGGGTCGAGGGGACCGTCGCGACCGTCGGGATCACCGACCACGCGCAGGCCGAGCTCACCGACATCGTCTTCGTCGATCTCCCCGCCGAGGGGAAGGCGGTCGAGGGGGGCGCCCCGGTCCTTGTGCTCGAGTCGGTGAAGACCGTCGCCGACGTCTACGCCCCCGGCTCCGGCCGCGTCCGCGCGGTGAACTCGGAGCTCAAGGCCCACCCCGAGCTCGTGAACCAGGACCCGTACGGGAAGGGATGGCTCGTCCGGATCGAGCTCACCGGCCCGATCGACCCCGCGAAGCTCCTCGGCCCGGACGACTACCGCGCCTCGATCGCGTCCGCCTGAGGGGTCGCTACCGGCCCTGGAACTCGGGCTTCCGGCGCTCGAGGAACGCCCGCATCCCCTCGGTCCGGTCCGCCGTCGAGAACGTTCGACCGGCGGACTCCGCCTCGAGACGGAGCGCGGTCGCGAGGGGGACGTCGAGGCCCCCGTCGATCACCCGCTTCGCCCACTGGACGCCGAGAGGGGCTCGGCTCGCGATCGTCTCGGCGAGCGCCTGGACGTCGTCGCGGGCGGTCGACGCGGGGACGAGCCGCGCGACGAAGCCGAGACGGAGCGCCTCCTCCGCCGGGACCGGGACGCCGGTGTAGACGAGCTGCTTCGTCCGGGCCCGGCCGATGAGTCGGACGAGCCGCGTCGCCCCGCCCATTCCGGGGTGAATTCCCACGGTCACCTCGGGGAGGCCGAGCTGCGACCCCTCCGCCGCGACGATGAAGTCCGCCGCGAGCGCGATCTCGAGCCCGCCGCCGAGCGCGTACCCTTCGACGAGCGCGATCACGGGGAGCGGGCACTTCTCGATCTCCTCCGCGGCGCGCTGGCCCACGAACCCGAACTCGACCCCTTCCGCGGGGGTCTTCGCGGCCATCTCGGCGATGTCGGCCCCGGCGGCGAAGACGGGGGTCGAGCCGGCGAGGACGACGGCGCGCACGTCGCTCGCCGACGCGAGCTCCCGGAACCGGAGGACCAGCTGCTCGAGGACGTCGGAGTTGAGGGCGTTCAAGACCTCGGGGCGGTCGAGGAGGACCCAGGCGACAGGACCCCGCCGCTCGACGCGGACGAACGAGAGCGGCCACGCCCGCTCGTTCCGCCCGGCACGCTCTTGGAGCTCCCGGGAGACCGGGAAGCTCCCCGACCACCGTTCGGCGTACGCCTCGGCGAGTCGGTAGCCCTCGGCGACGCCGAGGGTCGAGAGCTGCGTGAACGGGCCCCACCGCCTCCGGAGGCCGACGACCGCGCTTCGGTCGACCGCCTCGGCACGGGCGATCCCCTCTTCGACGATCCTCGCCGCGATCCCGATCGTGAGCCCGAGGAACCGGTCGCGGACCGCCGCCTTCTTCTCGGCCTCGACGGCCGTCGATTTCCACGGCCACGAGGCCCCGGAGCGGAACTGGCGCTCGAGCCCGGGCGAGGGGGCGTAGGCGGGACCGAACGCCGCCGCGAGCGACGTTTCGGAGTGGAACGCGATCGGGATCCCGGTGACGTTCATCAGCTCGAACGGCCCGAGCGTGGCGCCGAACGTCTCCCGGCCGACCTCTTCGATCGTCGCCAGGCTCGCCGCCCCTTCGTCGGCGAGGCGGGCCGCCTCGTTGAGGTACGGGACGAAGAAGCGGTTCACGCAGAATCCCGCGCGGTCGGCAACCTCGATCGGCACCTTGCCGAGCCTCGCGGAGAAGCGGACCAGCTCGGAGACCGTGGCGGGCGCGGTCGCCTCGCCCCCGACGACCTCGACCAGCTTGTTGATCGCGGCCGGGAAGAAGAAGTGGAGGCCCGCGAACCGCTCCGGAAACGAAACCGTCCGGGCGAGGGAGCTGACCGAGAGCGAGGAGGTGTTCGTCGCGACGAGGGTGTCGGGGCCGACGGCCGGTCCGATCTCCCGGAACAGCGCCTCCTTGACCGACGTCTCCTCGAAGACCGCTTCGATGACGAGCGAAGCCCCCCGGACCGCCGCCGAGGCGTCCGTCGTGAAGGCGATCCGCGCGAGGACGTCGTCCCTCCGCGCCGGGGTCATCTTCTTCCGCTCGACGGCGCCCGCCAGAGTCGCCGCGATCTTCTCGCGGCCGCGCGCGTTCGCGGCGTCGTCAACATCGCGGACGCGGACGGAGTACCCTCCCATCGCGCACGCCTGGGCGATGCCGCTGCCCATCGTGCCGGCGCCCAGGACCGCGACGGAGGCGCCCGGTGCGATCGGCTTCGTCATCCCCCGCGTCCCCTCCGGGGGAACCGCCCCCCGCGAGGCAGGGCCGACGGGTCTTAACGGTTGGTTGGCGCCGCAGCCCGTCCCTGCCGGCCCTGCGCCGCCATATGCCAACGCCTCATCGCCCGCCGTGGCGACGGCCCCGGGCCCGCCGGAGACCGCGGAGGCGCTCCGAGCCGAGCGCCGGTTCGTCGTCGCGCTCGGCGGCTTCGCCCTCGAGATCTCGGGCGCGGGCCTCGTCTGGCACGAGAGGATCCCCTCGCCCCGGTTCAACTTCGTCGAGGAGATCGACGTCGGCCCCGAGCGGCTGACCGGGTTCTTCGAGCGGGCGCTCGATCACTACTTCCAGAGGGCGATCCGGCCGACGTTCCGACTTCCCCAGAACCCGCCGGAGCACCTCGTCCGGGGACTGCGGGGGCTCGGCTTCCGCCCGGAGGCGGCGCCGCTCGACCTGTGGCGCGAGGCGGGACGGGCCCCCGAGGGCCCCCCGGTCGGCCCCGAGGTTCGGGTCGCTTCGCGCGACGAGACGGAGCTCGTCGCGTCGTTCTGGACGGGCGAGCGCGAGCGTCCGGAGCTGCGGAGCGCGATCGACATCGTGCGAGCCCATCC
>JASIEC010000033.1 GCA_030046135.1 Thermoplasmata archaeon
GAGAGCGGCTCGTAGTCGCCTCCCACCGTGATGTTGCCGCTGTTGTTGTACGGCAGCACCCCGTACGGGTCCGCCGCGCTCCCGTAGTTCGCCCAGAAGTTCCCGCCCTGCCAGGCGTAGCCCAGGATGTTCCCCGAGAGGGGGACGCCGTCCACGACGCGGACATCGCTCGCCGGCTGGCGGCTCACGTTCCACAAGTCGACGTACGTCGCGGGCTCGCAGAGGATCTGGCAGGAGAGCGGGTCGTACGTCGGGGTGACGGCCGGGAACGGCACGTCGACGTAGTTGTTGTAGATGAGGTCCCCCGACTCGGACTCGTTGACCGCCTGGGTGAGGTTCCCCGAGTTGAGGACGTTCGAGAGGTTGGTCGCGTCCGCCGGGGCGTCCGTGAACCGGTTCCCCCAGATCGTGTTGCCCGTCCCGCCGTAGAGGACGATCGCGTCCCCCTCGTCCGGGAAGCTCGCGCCGGCGACCAGGTTGTCCGACGCGTTCCAGAAGATCACCGAACCCTCGGGGAAGCCGACCAGGAACGCGGAGAGCCAGCCCGAGATCGTTCCGCCGACGACGCGCACGTGGCTCGTCTCCCAGAACTGGAGCTGAAGGTCGTTCGTCGAGGGGAGGCCGAACGAGGCGATCGTCGCGGCCATCCACGCCGGATACACGACCTCGAACGACGGGGCCGTGACGGTGACGTAGTCGGTCGTGCCGATGAGGAGGAGCCCCGGGAACACCGGGAACTGGTAGTCGTTCCAGGCGGCGAACTCGGGGTCCAGCGCCCCGTGCTCGTTGTTGTCGATCACGTACGGCGACGCGGCCGAGCCGCTCCCGCCCGAGGCGAGGCTCGCGAGCTCGCCGTTGCCGAACGCGATGAGCGGCGTGTACACCCCGCGCGAGAGGTTCGTCGTCCCGGCGAACGTGATCCGGGTCGTCGAGTTGGCGGGGGAGGCTAGCACGTAGCTCCCGGGGTCGCGCTCGGAGAGGAGGTACTCGAACCAGTACGGGCCCCCGTTCGGCACGTAGAACGTCGTCGTCCCGGTCGGCGAGCCGACGACCCACTGGGCCGCGCTCTCGTTCCTCGTCGCGCCCGGGTTGACGAACAGGAACGTGCTCGCCGGGGAGAGCGTCTGGACGACCTTCCGGGCCCCCGCCTCGGAGGACATCCCCCAGAGGCCGGTGACGAACGAGGGGCCGAGCTGCATCGTCGCGACCGTGGTGCCGGCCACGTAGGCGACGTTGACCCCGTCGCTCGTCTCGCCGGTCTCGGAGCCCGCGTCCATCGCCGAGCGGGCGGGGACGTAGCGCCCGGCCGAGGCGCTCCACGTCGCGATCGAGAGCGTCGCGTTCATCTCGTAGAACGTCGTCGTGTCGCCGTCGTCGTTCCCGACGACGTCGAGCTCAAGGTCGTTCGGGAGGCCGACCGGATCGACGGTGAGGCCGTTGATCTGGTAGACCCCCGCCGGGTACGCGCGCTTCAGGTGCGGCGACGTGAGGTTCGTCGCGTTGAAGACGACGTAGTCGTAGGAGCCCGACACCGACATCGTGCGGTTCGAGACCGTGTAGTTGAAGAACACCGCCGGGCGGTCGAAGAGGACGGTCGAGTTGAGGTACAGCGTGAGGGTGAACGGATAGTGGATCGTGAACGTCGGGCCGATCGCGTAGTAGTAGACGGGGGCGTAGAGGGTCCCGTTCGGCCCCGTCGCGTAGAAGGCGTTCGGCGCGATGTACGCGTCGTAGTTCGAGAAGTTCCAGACGTTGTCGCCGAAGACGAGCTGGCCCGAGGAGGGGGTGTAGCTCACGAAGTTCTGGGTCCAGAACTCGTCCGACGTGTTGCCGAACTCGGTGACGCCCGTGTCGACGGCGTTCAGCTGGATGCCGAACATGTTCGGCCCGTCGCCGTCGACGTACTCCGAGAGGGCGTTCGTGAGCGTGATCCTCCCCTCCACGCTCGAGGTGTTCAGGACCGAGCCCTGGAGCGTCCCCGAGACGTTCGTGAGGCCGAGGTCGGCGACCCCCATCGGGGCGGGCGCCGAGGCGTACGTGGGATGGACCGTCTCGCCGGCGTACGGCCGGGCGACGGAGAGGTCGGGAAGGTGGATGTCCGCGGCGGGGATCCCCGAGCCCGCCAGCTCGCGGAGCACCGTCTCCTGGCGGGCGCCCCCCGAGGAGAGGGCTCCCCCCGACGCCGCCGCCGAGGCTCCCGACAACCCGGGAGCGCCCGACGACGACCGCGCGTCCGCGGCGGTCGATCCGGCGGAGGCGAGCAGGATCACGACGGCGGCGATCGAGACGACCCACGGAACGACCGAACGAAGCGACATCGACCCTCTGCGGGCGACGCGCAGGAGGGACTTCCGTAAGAAGCTGGCGCGACGGGCCCTCCCGCCGCGGGAGCCCTCCCCGAAGCCGCCGGGTCAGGTGAAGTCGATGTCGATCGCCTGGGCCGGCGACGGGGCTCGGAGCACCTGGAACGACCCCGACGCAGGGCTCGGGAGCTCGGTGCCAGTGGCGGAGATCGTGTACGTGTACGTTCCGACCGGGAGGTTGAACCGAAGCGCCCCCGGCCCCGAGGCGACGACCGGGTACGCGATCGCAGGGGAGCTTCCGGACGAGATCGTCACCGTCCACGCGCTCCCCGACTCGAGGCCCCTCGGGTGGAACACCACGGGCTGGGTCAGAAGACGGAATTGCTCGGTCCTCGTGACCGAGTGGGTCGGGACGTCGATCGATCCCAGGCCCGGCAGGACTCGGTACTCCGCTCCGGGTCCGACGACGGTGTAGCGGTACGTCGCCCCCGCGGGCACGTCGAAGGCGATCGAGGTCCCCTCGGTGCTCCCGGTCTGCGGAGCCGGTCCCCCGGCGGCGCGTGAGGGAGTCAGGCTGACGCTCCACGCCGCCCCGGAGTACAGCGTGGACGACGGGGAGCCACCCTCGGCGAACGTCAGCGTCTCGAGCGCGCCGAACGTCACCGTCCAGACGGTCAGCGGCTGAGAGACGACCCCGCCCGTCTGGTTCGGGGAGCCGGCCCCGGTGATCTTCGCGACCCCGTAGCCGGCGGGCGCCAGGATCTCGAAGTCGAACGGGCCCGCGCCGCGGGCGACCGAGATCGTGCCGCGGGAGCCCCCGGTCGATCCCACGCGCTCGGTCGTGTCGTTCACGATCCCCGGCGAAGCCCCCGAGTCGAGCGTCCACACGGAGCCCGCCGGGAGCCCCTTCTCCACGAACGAGACGATGTCCCCCTCGAGCGGAAGGAACGCGAAGCTCACCGTCGTCCGGCCGCCCGTGACGGTCACCCCGCCCGTGGCGGGGCTCGGCAAGTACACCTCCTCCGGGCCGAGGTGGACGTCCCCGATCCAGAACGGATGGGAGCCGTTGGCGAGGAAGAAGAAGTCGACGGTCGCCGTCGACCAGACGGTCCCGTGGTTCGTGACGTTGACCGACCACTCGGCCCCGGCCGGGAGGCCGGTCTCCTGGAACGTGACCGTGTAGTCGATCTGCGCGACGGGGAGCGTGACGCTCGTGTTGGCGCCCTCGACCGAGAAGCGGAGCGGGGTGGAGTTCCACCCCGAGAGCGGGGTCAGCGCGAGGGAGTACGTGCCGTTCGGGAGCTCCACCGTGGTGGGCGACGAGCCGTTCGTCTGCCAGGCGTCGGTCTCGAGCCCGGAGGTCGTGTTGTCGATCGTGAGGTTCCCGAGGACCTTCTCGTCCAGCCCGGGCGCCTCCACCGTGACCGAGTAGAGCGAGAACGGAACGAGCGGCACCCAGTCCCCCACCGAGTAGATCCAGACCCCCTCGGTGTAGGGGAGCTCGCCGTACGCGTCCCCCGATTGCGCGAGGTCGTCCGGAGGGTCGACGAGACCGTAGTCCCACCAGTAGTTCCCCCCCTGGTAGAGGGTCCCGACGACGCTTCCCGAGAGCGGCTCCCACGGGAATCCGGGCGCGAAGTGCACGTCGGTCGCGGGCTGGCGGGAGATGTTGAACGTCTCGTGGAACAGGTCGAAGGCGTCCGAGTAGTCGTTGTAGGCCAGCTCGTACGCCGTCCCCTTCTGCGCCGCGAACTCGTTGTCGTAGATGAGGTCGTTCGACTCGGCGACGACGAGCGAGAAGTAGATGCCGGACAGGGCGGCGCTCGGTCTCGGCTCGGCCGAGTGGAGGAAGCGATTCCCCCAGACCGTGTTGTTCCCGCCGCCGAGGTCTCGGGGCCCCTCGTACATCAGCAGGGCCGCGCCGCCCTCCTCGCGGAACGTATCGTTCGCCACCAAGTTGTCGCCCCCCTCGAAGAACACGACGCTGGCCTGATTGAACGGGAGACCGACGCTCACCGTGAACGTCCCCGACGGCGGCGGGGGGTAGGCGAACCATCCTGAGATGTTGGTGGCGTTGACCAGGGCCAGATGCGAGACGTTCCAGAACCAGTACTGGAGGTCGTTCTCGCTCGGCAGCGCCGGGGCGTGGGCCGGGACCGGATTGGTCAGCGTCGCGAACGTCGGAGGGTCCGAGATCACGACCGACGCGTTCGTCCCGTCGAAGAACACCGCCGCGAAGACCGGGAAGTCGTAGTCGTTGTAGAGACCGAACGTCGACGCGATCGGAGCAGGCTGATCGGTCTCGATCTCGTACGGGCTCGCCGGGGTGCCGCTCCCGCCGGTCGAGAGCGCGGCCACCTCGGTGTTCGAGAACGCCCAGAGGGGGGTGTAGATCCCGCGGGCGAGATCGGGCGTGAGCGTGAGGTTCTCCCACATCGGACCGGAGACGTTGAGATCGGTCGTCACGGGGTCGTAACCGGAGAGCTCGGTGAGGAGCGTGTAGCTCCCGGGGACGAGGTGGACGACGTCCGTGTCCGCCGTCGGAGCGACCGCCGCCTCGGGCACCGAGAAGTTCGACGGCGGGACCGACGAGGGCGTGAGCACTTCGAACGCGTTCGCCGGCGTGACCGCGATCGTCACGGGATCCGAGCCCTCCGCACCGGACGCGTTCCAGAGGCCCGCGAGGAACGACGGACCGGTCGTCATCGTCCCGTAGGTGGCGAGCCCGTCGGGGGCTCCCGTCGGGCTGTCGCTCCAGGCGACGTTCGCACCGCTCGACGTCTCCCCCGTTTCACTCCCGTAGTCCAGCGCCGCCGGCACCGAGGCGTAGCCCGAGCCGTTCCAATAGGCCAGCCCGAGGGTCGCATCGGCGTCGAGGAGGGTCGCCTGCGTGCCGCCGCCCGGCCCGCCGAACGTGAGCTCGAAATCGTCGGGCAGGCCGAGGGGGTTGTAGTCGATGCCGTTCGCGGTGAAGTTCGAGGGCGAGGAGAGGGCGGGCCCTCCGCCCGCCGTCGAGTTGAAGATCACGTAGTCGTACGGCGCGGGCTCGCCGTCGTGCTCGAACTCCGAGCTCGAGAAGTTCTCGGCCGGATGAGCCGAGCTGTTGAGCTCGACCGAGAAGTTGACCGCGTCCCGACCCCCGACGAGGGTCGAGGCGAGCGTCAGCGTGAGGTCGAACGGATACGCGACCGGGCCGGGGACCGTGTACCCGGCGAAGTAGAGCCCGATCCCGGAGGTGCTGTCGCCCCAGACCGAGTGGCCGTAGATCGTCGCGGCATTCACCTCCGCGTCGGCCGTCGAGAAGTTCCAGAGGTTCGTCGCCAGCTCGAGCCTCTGGGTCGACGGAAAGTACAGGGCGACGTCCTGGGTCCAGAACGAGTAGCCCCCGACCCCTCGGAGGGTGACCCCCGTGAGCACCGCGTTCAGCTGGATGCTGAACGCGTCGCTCACGTTGTTGAACAGGTCGCCGGCGCGCACGCCCGTCGCGTTCATCTCCACGGTCGCCTCGAGGCTCGTGGTGTTGAGGACCGTCGCATCGACCGTCGTCCCCGGTCCCGCGCTGAGCCCGTAGTAGGCGAGGCCCATCGGCGCGGGGATCCCAGTGTAGAGAGGCCGCACCTCGCCGGAGGCGTTCGTCGCCGCGAGCTCGGCCGGGGTCGCCGACGGGCGAGGGAGGAACAGGAGACTCGAGTCCACGCCGGCCGCCTTCGCCGCGGCGACCGCGCGGGCGGCCATCTCCGACGCCGGATCGCTCGCCGACCCGTTCGCCGGGACGGACGCGGGCGGCGGGGAGGCCCCGGACGGGGCCGCCGCGGGGAGGACGGCCGCCGATCCGTGGGCGGACGCGCCGGGACCCGCCAGGAACAGGCCTTCCGAACCTCGCGGGGCTCCTGCGAGCCCGGGGGCCGCCATCGTCAACGCGGCGACGAAGGCGACCGCGGCGGCGAGCCGAACTCGGCCTCGGGGCATCGGCGTGCGGGGGCGAGTCCGCAGCCCCGAATAAACATCTCGGGAACGCCGCGCGGCGCCCTCGGGCGACCGAAGCTCCCGAACTCCCCGACGGACGAGCTCTCCCGGAGCCGGAAGGCCCTCGTGTCGTGTGTTTTACATCTCTGAAGAAGTCTTAAATAGTCGTTAAATTTGTGTTAAACGAGTTGACGACCGCCCAGAGCGACCGTCCCGCGGGCCGATTCCTCGGTGTGCGCCTCACCGCCGAGGAGGAGGCGCTTCTCGAGAGATTCCGGCGCGCGAGGGAGTTCCCGACCCGCTCCGACGCGGTGCGGGCGCTCGTTCGCGATGCCGCCTCGGAGAAGCCGAGCGCGGTCGAGCTCCCGGCGACACTCGGTGCGGAGATTGAGGAGCTCGTGGAGGAGGGGTTCGCCTCCGATCCCCGAGCGGCCCTCGAGATCGCGGTGTCGCTCGGCCTCCAGGAGCTCGAGCGGACCCACGGCGAGCGATGGGACGCGCTCCAGCTCGCGGCGCGCGCGCGGCGCGAGCGCAAGGAGCGACGGCGACGGGCGGATCGGGAGGGGCGGGGGCTCCTCGGGCGCTAGCCCCCGGTGTGGTTGAACATGCACGGCATGGATGCGATCGGGATCGCCTGGAGCGAGCGGAGCGGGTTCATCTGCCGACTGTGCCGACAGGACGCGAAGCATAATGAGGTGCTCCACATCTCATTCTGCCCCGTCCACGGACTGAGCTCTCCGCTCGACGAGCTCCGCGGGCGGCCGGAGGCGAGAGCATCGCGCGGCTCTACACTCGGACGGGCGATCGCGGAACGACCGGTCTTGCCGGCGGTGCGCGCGTAGCCAAGGATTCCCTGCGCATCCGCGCCTACGGCGGCTACGACGAGCTCGGCGCGGCGCTCGGCGTCGCGCTCGCCGAGCTGCCGGCCCCGCTCGGCGACATCCGCACGGTGCTGCGCCGCCTCGAGGACGAGCTCTACATCGCCCAGGCGGAGCTCGCGCGGAACCCGGCCGCCGGCCCTCCGAAGCAGCGGATCCTCGCGCGCCACGTCGAGCGCCTCGAGCAGGAGATCGACCGGTTCGAAGCGGGCCATCCTCCGCTCACCTCGTTCGCGCTCCCGGGCGGCTCGCCCGCGGCCGCGCGCCTTCACGTCGCCCGGACGGTCGCCCGCCGGGCCGAGCGAGACCTGGTCGCCTTGAGCTCCGCGGAGTCGGTCTCCCCCGAGCTCCTGGCCTGGGCGAACCGCCTTGGCGACCTGCTCTTCGCCCTCGCACTCGCGGCCAACCACGCGCTCGGGGTCCCCGAGACCGCTCCCGACTACTCGGTCTAGCTGCTCGGGGCGGGATCTCCGTGGAGGTCGGTGTCGTCGGGAAGCCGAACGTCGGCAAATCGACGTTCTTCAACGCGCTCACGCTGCTCGACGTGCCGATGGCACCGTATCCGTTCACGACGGTCGCTCCCAACCGGGGGGTCGCCGCGGTCCGGGCGCCGTGCCCGCACACGGAGAAGGGCGTCGCGTGCACCCCGGGGAACGCGAAGTGCGTCGACGGGACCCGCTGGGTCCCGGTGGCGCTCGTCGACGTCCCGGGGCTCGTTCCCGGCGCCCACGAGGGCAAGGGCCTCGGGCACAAATTCCTCGACGACCTCCGCGCCGCGGACGGGTTTCTCCAGATCGTCGACCTCTCGGGCGGGACCGACGCCGAAGGGAGGATCGTCCCGCCTCGCAGCCACGACCCCGGGGAGGAGGTCACCTGGTTGGAGGAGGAGCTCGTCGCCTGGGTCTCGGAGATCCTCGGCCGGGGCTTCGAGCGCGACGCCCGCAGCGTGGAACTCGAGGGGCGGAAGCTCGAGGAGTTCCTCGGTCAGCGACTCACCGGTCTCTCGATCGGTCCGGCGGCGATCGCCGCCGCTCTCCGGGCGGTGCCCGTAGACCGGATCCATCCCTCGCGATGGTCGGCCGCCGAGCGCACCGCGCTCGCGCGGGAGCTCCTCCGGGCCGCCAAGCCCCGCCTCGTCGTCGGGAACAAGTGCGACCGGGCGACGCCCGAGATCGCGGCCGCGCTCGGTGAGCAGGTCGCCCCTGTCCCCGTCGTGGCGTCGGCGGCGGACGCCGAGCTGACGCTCCGGCGAGCGGCGCGGGCGGGCCTTGTCGAGTATCGTCCCGGCGATCCCTCGTTCCGGATCCCCATCCCCGGCCGGCTCTCGCCCGCTCAGACCGCGGCGCTCGACGAGATCCGGCGCCTGATGGAACGGTGGGGATCGACCGGGGTGCAGCCGGCCCTCGAGACGATGGTGTTCTCCCGGCTCCGGCAGATGGTCGTCTATCCGGTCGAGGACGAGACCGCCTGGACCGACGGGCGCGGACGGGTCCTCCCGGACGCCCTGCTCGTGCCCGAGGGGATCGCGGCCCGCGCGGTCGCCTACCGCGTCCACACCGATCTCGGGGAGAACTTCGTTCGCGCGATCGACGGTCGGACGCATCGGGCGCTCGCCGCGGACCATCCGCTCGAGCCGAACTCCGTGGTCCGCGTTGTCGCGCGAAAGTGAGCCGTCGCCGGACCGCCCGTCACCCGGGGGCGGCTCCCTCGACGAGCGAGGCGCCCGCGGGGGAGCACCGGACCGCGAACGGGAGAGCCCCCGCGCGCGCGAGACGGCGGACGAGCTCGGTCTCCTGCCCGGGCTTTGGAAGGGCCACGATCGAGCCGCCGACGCCCGCCCCCGTCAGCTTCGCTCCTTCGGCCGCGGGGCCCGCCGCGCGGAGGAGCTCCTCGAGACGGGGATGCGAGGCTCCGACGGTCCTGAGGAGCTCCTGGTTCCTCCCGAGGAGACGGCCGGTCGCCTCGCGATCGCCCCGCCCGACCGCCTCGATCCCCGCGCGGGCGACGTCTCCGAACGCCTCGAGGATCCTCGGTCCGTCCGGCTCCTCCAGCCGCCGCGCGACGGCCCGCACCGCGTCCGCCGTCGACCGAGGCACCCCGCTGTAGCCGATCACCCACACCCAGCCGGGGTCCTCGACCCGGCGAACGTCCCAACGCTCCGCCCCGGAGGCGACGCTCCAGAGCGGCGCTCCCTCCCCCGCGTTCACGGTCACGAAGCCGCCCGCGACGGACGCCGACGTGTCCCCGGGGCTCCCGACGCCCTGAGCCTCCCGCTCGATGTCGAACGCCCGCTGCGCGAGGGCGGCGCGCTCGAGTCCCCCCGACGCGGACGC
>JASIEC010000034.1 GCA_030046135.1 Thermoplasmata archaeon
GACTCCCCGCAGCGAAGGACGATCGAGCGCGGGTACTCCGCGGCGAGCTCGAAGGCACGCACGAACAGGTAGTCCCCCGAGACGATCGCGAGCGGGACCCCGTACGCCCGGGGCATCGACGGGCGCCCCCGGCGGGTCTCCGCCCGGTCGATGACGTCGTCGTGGACGAGCGTCGCCGTGTGGATCAGCTGGAACGCTGCCGCCAGCGAGACGATCGGACGGATCCCCTCGCCCCCGAGCGCCCGGAACGTCGCCGCCATGAGCAGCGGCCGGACCCGCTTGCCTCCCATCGAGCAGGCGTACCTCGCCGCCTCGGTGAGCCCGGCGAACCGAGAGCCGAGGACCTCGGCGAGGCGCCAGTCGATCTCCTCGAGATCGCGGACGAGGACCGGGAGGAGCGCGGAGAGCTCGAGGACCGTCTCGCGCCCGAGCGTCTTCTCGACGAGGCTCTCGAGCGACGGCTCGAACGGGGCCGCCGCGGTCGCGGACGGGCTCACGCGACCCACCCCCCCAGGCCCGGCCAGCGAAGGCGCATCATCGCGTCGAGACCCGAGGCCCCGATATAGCGCATCCCCAGCGCGAGGAGAGGGTCCACCCCGGCGAGGCCCTCGGCCCAGCGCTCGATCCGCGCGGCCCGGGCGAGCGGCTCGAACAGCACGGCCTTCCAGGCCCGGTCGTAGTCGGCGAGGGGGGCCGTCCCGAGAGCGGCCCTCGCCGCGGCCCCGCCCGCGAGCCACCCGCTCAGCATCGCGGTCGGAATCCCGCCGCCGTTCGTCGCCATGACGAGGTTCGCCGCGTCCCCGGCGAGCGCGACGCGACCGGCGACCAGGCTCTCGGGGGGGCGGCCGATCGGGACCCACCAGGTCGTCCGGTCGCGCACGGGCCCGACGCCCGTGCGCTCCGCGAACCGGTCGAGAAGGCCCGAGAGGGTCGCGCCGGGGGGCACCCGGGCGACGCCGAGGCCGACGTTGAGGTCGCTCGCCCGGGGGAACGCCCAGGCGTACCCCCGGGGCGCCTCGCGCCCGAAGTGCAGCTCGATCCCGTCGGAGAGGGGGCCGTCGGCGCTCCCCGTGATCATGCGGAACATCGAGCGCGCGGGCCGGAGACCCACCGACCGCCCGACCGTCGAGGTCGGGCCGTCGGCGCCGACGATGGCGCCGGCGCGCACCCGATCCCCGCCCGCGAGCAGGACCTCCTCGCCCGCGACCCCGGTGACGCCGACCGGGAACCTCAGCTCCGCCCCCGCTCCCTCGGCGCGAGCGGCGAGCGCCTTGTCGAACGCCCGGCGCGAGACGACCGTCCCTTCGAGGGGGAACGTGAACCGGTGGCCGTACGGGCCGACGCACGTCATCGTGCCGGTCGCGCGGAGGACCGTCGACGGGGGGATCTCGTAGGCGGCGGCGAGCTCGGGCGGAAGGTCGAAGAGGTCCCCGAGCTCGGCGGGCGAGGGAAGGAACTCGCCGCACTGGACGGGGTGGCCGATCTCCCGACGGTGGTCGAGGAGGAGCGTCCGCGCCCCCGCCTCGGCGGCGGCGCGCGCGGCGAGGGACCCGGCGGGACCGGCGCCGACGACGACGACGTCGTAGCGCTCCACGGGCTCACGCTCCCGTGGCGAGGAAGTGCGTCGCGGCGCTCTGGATCGGCCCGAGGATCGGCTGCGGGTAGACCCCGATCGCGACGATCAGGGCCGCCACCGCCGCGATGGCGACCGCCCGGCCGTAGCCGAGGCCCCCCACGGCGAGGGCCGCCGGACCCGCGGCGCCGACGACGTCGCCCGACCGCGCGGGCACCGGGTCCGGCGCCTCGAAGAAGACGACCTTCAACACCCGGGCGTAGTAGAACACCGACAGGGCGCTGTTGAGCAGGCCCGCGACGGCGAGCCAGACGAAGAAGCCGCGCGCCTGGACCGCGGCGCTGAACAGGACGAACTTCGAGACGAAGCCGATGGTGAGCGGGACGCCGGCGAGCGAGAGCAGCATGAGCGCGAAGGCGACCGCGAGGAACGGACGGCGTCCGCCGAGCCCCTTCCAGTCGGCGATCCGGGGCCCGATCCCGAGCCCCGCCGCCGCGCCGACCACGAGGAACGCCCCGCTCTTCATGAGGACGTGGGCCGCGACCTGGAGGGTCGCGCCCGCGAGGGCGGGGGCGGTGCCGATCGCGATGCCGAGCAGGATGTAGCCCGCCTGGCTGATTGAGGAGTAGGCGAGCATCCGCTTCATCTCGTTCTGAAGGAGGGCGAGGACGTTCCCCGCGGTCATCGTGAGGACCGCGAGGAGGGCGAGCGTCAGCTGGAGGGTGGGGCCGAGGTCGAACGGGGCCCCCGAGAACGGGTTCCCCCCGCCGCTCCGGACGAAGAGGACCGGTCCCAGGAAGACGAGGAAGAAGGCGAACACCCCGACCTTCTTCGTCCCGCCGGCGAGGAACGCGCTCACGTCGTCCGGGGCCCCGTCGTAGACGTCGACCGCCCAGGCGTGGAACGGCACGAGCGTCGTCTTGAACGCGAGGCCCGCGAGCAGGATCCCGTAGCCGAGGAGCGCGAGGACCGGGTAGCCGCCGCCCCCGCCCAGCCGGAACTCGTCGATCAGCGCGTAGAGGTTCGTCGTGCCGTACGCCCCGAAGAGCAGCGACGCGCCGAAGAACGAGAGCGTCGAGGAGAGCGCGCCGACGATGTAGAACTTCATCGCCGCCTCGAGGGCGCGCGCGTCCCGGCGCGTGTAGCCGACGAGGACGTACGTCGAGATGCTCGTCACCTCGATCGCGAGGAGCAGGAAGATGAGGTCGGAGGCGACGGCGACGAGGAGCATCCCGAGCGTCGCGAGCAGGAGGAGCCCGTAGAAGATCGGGGCGCCGCGCTCCTCGCTCGGGCGGCTCAGGGAGGCGGTCGCGACGAGGAGCGCAGCGAGGAGGAACAGCCCTTGGAAGACGAGGCCGAGGGAGCTGAACGCGTAGAGCGGGGAGCTCCCGGCGGCCGGGAGCACGTCGAGCATCCCGGCGGGGAGCCCGCGCGCGAACGCGAGGGGGCCGAAGCCGAGGTCGGCGACGACGACCAGGAGGGCGACGCCGAGCCCGCCCGCGGCGACGCCGCCGACGATCTCGCGCCGCCGGATGCCCGCGACGTCGAGGAGGAAGACGAGGAGCGCCGCCGCGAGGACGAGGATCTCGGGGACGAGCGGGCCCGCGAGCGTCGAGAAGCTCATCGCGTCACGGCCCCGGGAACCCGTGGACCGGGGAGCTCGTGATCACGTTCACGAGGAGCCCGGGGAGGATGCCGAAGAGCACGGTGAGGGCGACCAGGAGCCCCATCCCGACCCCCTCGAACCAGGCGACGTCGTGGGTGCCGACGGGGATCCCTCGCGGGGGCCCGAACAGCATCCTCTGCATCGTCCAGATGTAGAACGCGGCCGTGACGACGAGGATCCCGAGCGGGAGGAACACCCAGTAGCCGAGCCCGTTCCAGGTGGCGAGGAGCGCGGTGAACTCCGCGGGGAAGCCGATCAGCGCGGGGAGCCCGAGCGAGGCGAGCGACCCCGCGAGGAGCATCGTCGAGAGCGCCGGCGTCGTGGGCGTGATCCCGCCGATCGCCGGGATGTCCCGCGTGCCGAACGTGTGGTGGACCGTGCCGGCGCTCATGAACAGGAGGGCGCTCACGATCCCGTGGGCGAACATGAGGAGGACCGCGGCGAGGAGCCCGAGGGAGCTGTCGAGGGCGATCGCGAGCAGGACGATCCCCATGTGGTTGATCGAGGAGAACGCGACCATCCGCTTGAGATCCCGCTGGGCGAGCGACACGACGGAGCCCCAGACGATCGAGACGAACGCCGCCGCGAACAGCAGCGCGCGGTCGTGGGCGAAGCCGGCCGGTAGGATCTCGACGGCCCAGCGGATCAGCCCGTAGCCGCCGAGCTTCAGCAGGAGCCCCGCGAGCAGGACCGAGCCGCCGGTCGGCGCCTCGACGTGCGCGTCGGGGAGCCAGGTGTGGAACGGGACGATCGGGAACTTGACGGCGAAGCCGAAGAACAGCGCGAGGAACAGGAACGACTGGACGACGGGCGAGAGGCCCCGCGCGGCGAGGTCGATCGCCGCGAAGTCGAACGAGGTGGCCCCCGAGTAGAAGACGACCGCGAGCAGCCCCACCAGCATCACGATCGACGCGACGTGGGTGTAGACGAAGAACTTGAGCGCCGCGTAGCGCCGGCGCGGGCCCCCCCACACTCCGATCAGGAAGAACATCGGGACGAGGACCGCTTCCCAGAACAGGAAGAACAGGAGGACGTCGAGCGCGACGAAGACCCCGAAGGAGCCGAGGCAGGTGAGGCTGACGAGGCCGAAGTAGGCGGCCGGGTTCTTCGACTCGTTCCAGGAGTAAACGACGGTCGCGATCTGAAGGATCGCGGTGAGGAGGATGAGGACGAGCGAGATCCCGTCGACCCCCACGGTGTAGTTGACCTGCATCCAGGGGAGGTGGATCCAGGCGTGGCTCTCGCTCTCCGCGAAGCCGGGGACGAGCTGGGCGTTGTACCCCGGCCACCCCGGGTAGGCGAGGAACAGGAGCCCCACCTCGGCGAGGAACACCCCGGCGGTCCCGAGGGCGACCCACCGGGCCCGGGCGCCCGCGAGGAACGTCGCGACGGTCCCGACGAGGAGCGTCGCGAGGACGATCGAGATCAAGGGCAGCATCTAGCCGCCTCCGAACCGGGCGACCAGGAACGGGGCCACGAGGAGCAGGAGCGCCACGACCGCGAGGAGCCCGATCACGACGTACGAGGCGTAGTCAGAGACGACGCCGGTCTGGAGCTTCCGGAGCCGGTCGGAGAGCCCGCCGAACGCCCGCTCGAAGCCGTGGACCGCCCCGTCGAGGACGAACCGGTCGACGAAGTCCGCCGCCCGGGCGACGGTGTACACCCCGCGCTGTCCGATCGCGTCGTACGCCGCCTTCATCCCGTAGCGCTGGAGCAGGACCTGGCGGACGGCGGCGACCGGCGCGCTCCGGGGGAGCGGCGCGATCCGTCCCGAGCCCCAGA
>JASIEC010000035.1 GCA_030046135.1 Thermoplasmata archaeon
TCGTCGTCTCGGCGGTGAGGCGGAACGGGGCGGTCGGCGAGACGTTCCCGGCCGCGGCGGAGAGCCAGCCCCTCAGCCGTTCGGGGTTCCGCTGGCGGACGAGGAGGATGTAGTCGCGGGTCCGCGGCCGCCGTTCCGCGAGCTCGAGGCTCTCGAGGCCGTAGAGGGCCCGGATCCGGCGCGACTCGCGCTCGAGCTCCTCGGCCGTCCGGAGCGGTCCTCGCCGACGAACACGCAGCAGCTCGAGCCGCCAGCCCCGCTCGAGGCGAAGGACCTCGAGGAGCTCCACCTCCTCGTACTTGGCGAACAGGTCGGGCGGAACGAGCCCGAGCAGGACGAGGTCGTGGGTCCGGAACTCGAGGGTGACGGTGTGCATCCGGCCGGGCCGGAGACGAGGTTCCGCTATGAACCTGGCCCCGCCCCCTCGCTCCCTTAATGAGGCGGGGAGCCCCCGGGGCGCCGTGGCGTTCCGGACTCTCGGGGAGTTCCTCGCGCAGCTCGAGTCCCGCGGAGACCTCCTCCGGATCCGCGCTCCCGTCAGCCGGGACCTCGAGATCACGGAGGTGACCCAGCGCGTCGTCCGGGCCGACGGCCCCGCGCTCCTCTTCGAGAATGTCCCGGGAGCGAGCATGCCCGTCGCGACGAACGTCCTCGGCTCGGCGCGAAGGATCGCGCTCGCGCTCGGGAGCTCGACGGTCGAAGAGGTCTCGGACCGGGTCGAGAAGCTCGCGCGTCTGCGCCCGCCGGCGGGGGTCGTCGGCGCCCTCCGGGACATCGGCGGGACGCTCGAGGCGCTCTCCGTCCTCCGCTCCCTCGCCCCGAAGCGCGTCCGATCGGGCGCGTGCCAGGAGGTCGAGGAGGCCGACGTCGACCTCGACCGGCTCCCGATCCTCAAGTGCTGGCCCCAGGACGGGGGCCGGACCGTCACGTTCCCCGTCGTGATCACAAAGGATCCCGAGACCGGTGAGCAGCACGCGGGGATCTACCGACTGCAGCAGTACGGGCGGGACCGGCTCGGGTTCCACGCCCAGACCCACCGGGTCGGGGCGAGCAACTACCGGAAGTGGGCCGCCCGGGGCGAGCCGATGCCGGTCGCCGCCGTGATCGGTGCCGAGCCCGCGACGGTCTTCTCGGGCCTCGCCCCGGTCCCGGAGGGGATCTCCAACTTCGTCTTCGCGGGGTTCCTGCGGGGCGAGCCGGTGCCGCTCGTGCCGGCCCGCAGCGTCGACCTCGAGGTCCCCGCCGAGGCGGAGATCGTGCTCGAGGGGGTCGTCGACCCCATGGAGCGGGCGGTCGAGGGTCCGTTCGGGGACCACACCGGCTACTACTCGGCCCCCGAGCCGTTCCCGGTCCTGCGCGTCACGCGCATCACCCGGCGCGAGAAGCCCGTCTACCTCGGGACCGTGACGGGCAAGCCTCCGACGGAGGACGCCGTCCTCGGGAAGGCGGTCGAGCGGATCTTCCGCCCCGTCCTCCGGCTCCTCCTGCCCGAGCTCGTGGACCTCAACCTGCCGACGGAGGGCCTGTTCATCAACGTCGGGATCGTCTCGATCCGCAAGGCCTACCCGGGGCATCCCCGCAAGGTGATGCACGCCCTCTGGGGCCTGGGCCAGATGATGTTCGTCCGGTACTTGGTCGTCGTCGACGCCGACGTCGACGTGGGCGATCTCTCCGAGGTCCTCTACCGCGTGGGACTGCAGGCCGACCCCGCGCGGGACCTCGAGCTCGTCCACGGGCCGGTCGACCAGCTTTCGATCTCGAACCCCCTGCCGAACTTCGGCGGAAAGATCGGGATCGACGCGACGAGAAAGGGTCCCGGGGACGGGTTTCCCCGCCCGTGGCCGGAGGAGATCCGGGCCGATCCCCAGGCGGCGGCCGCCGCCGAACGGGTGATCGCCGCGGAGCCGGTCCTCGCCCAACTGCTCGGCCGGCCCGCGCCGTGACGGCCGGCAGCGCTTCGGCCCGGTTCGGCCTCCGGGACCTCGGTCGGTTCCTCGAGATCCAGAACCTCGGCCTGAACCTCCCGTTCGCGATCGCGTTCCTCCTCGTCGCGTCGGCCGGCCGGCCGGAGCTCGCCACGGTCGCGCTGGTGGCGGTCGCGTTCGTCGCGGCACGGAACGCGGGCCACAGCTTCAACCGCTGGCTCGACCGCTCGCTCGACGCCGCGAACCCCCGGACCCGCGACCGGGCCCTCCCGAGCGGGCGGCTCACGCCGGCGTCGGCGCTCCTCATCGCCGCGGCGAGCTCGGGGGTCGTCCTGCTGGCCGCCTACCTCCTCAACCCGCTCGCGTTCCTCCTCGCCCCGGTGGCGCTCGCCCTCGTCTTCGGCTACAGTTACACGAAGCGCGTCACCACGTTCACCACCGCCTATCTGGGGCTCGTCGAGGCGATCGTACCGGCGGCGGTCTACATCGCGGTCGACGGGACCCTCCCCGCCGTCGCGCTCCTCGCGGTGGCAGCGCTGCTCGCCTGGGGAACGGCGTTCGAGACGATCCACAGCCTGGGGGACCTCGCCAGCGACCGGGCCCTCGGCCTTCACTCGTTCGCGGTCCGGCTCGGGCCCGTCCGGTCGGTCCGGCTGGTCGTCGCGCTCCACGCCGCGGCGTTCGCGCTGTTGGTCGCGTACGGGGTGGCGGCCCGCCTGGGCGGCCCGTACGACGTGGGGATCGCCGGCATGGTCGCCCTCGCGGCGGTGACCGACAGGGCGCTCGCGCGGCGTCCGGAGGAGGCCAAGGTTCCGTTCGAGCGCCACGTCGCGCTGAGTCTCTTCTTCCTCGCCGGCACGGCCGCGGCGATCTACCTCCCCTTCGCCCGCTAGCGGGAGGCCGCGGCCCCCGGTACGCTAATGAGCGACGCCTCGCCCTTCGGGCGCCGACCGACCGGGGCGGACTCTCCCCGCAGCGGGCGCATGAGAACCGTCGAGCGCGTCGAGGGACTCGCCCTGCTCGGGACCGGGGCGGTGGGAGCGCTCTCGCTCCGTCTCCCGGGTCTTCTCGACGCGGACGGCCCCTCCGCCTCCGCGAGCACGGTCGGGCTGCGAACCGCGCCCGCGTCGCCGGGCGCTCGGGGAGTTCTCCTCCGGAGCGGCGGCGTCGACGTGCCTCTCGAACTCCCGATCCTCGCCCCCGAGGTCCTTGGATCGTCGTCGGGCGTGCACCGCCTCCCGCGTTCCGCCGTCCTCCTGCACGCACCGCTCGATCCCCGGGCTCTCGCGGAGCTGCGCTCCGACCCCCCGGAGCTCGCGATCCTCGGGAACGCGCGGGCGCTCTGGGGGGACGGATCGGCCCTCGTCGACGCGATGGGGGCGATCCGGTCGAACCTCGGCGCGCGGCCGATCGTCTGGGCCCCCCGGGTCGCCCTCCCGCACCGGATCCCCCTGCTCGTGTACCTGGGCGTCGATCTCGTCGACACGACGGAGGGTCTCCTCGCCGCCGCCCGAGGCGAGTTCCTCGACGCCACCCTGGGGTCGATCGAGGCGGAGGTGGCGCGCACCGAGCGTCTCTGCGACTGCCCCGCGTGCCGGGCCGACCCTCCGGGGGCTCTCGCCGGTCACACGGTGGCCGTCTACGACCGTGCCGCCCGCGAAACGCGGGCGTCGCTCCGGGCCGGGCGGCTCCGCGAACTGGTGGAGGCGCGATCGACCGCGGAGCCGGCCGCCGCGGAGCAGCTCCGCCACGCCGACGCCCGGCTCGGGGACCTCCTCGAGGAACGAAGCCCCGTCACGGGGGGCCCGCTTCGATCGTACGTCCTCGCCGAGTCGCATCGGCGCCCCGAGATGGTCCGGTTCCGCGAGCGGCTCGTCGCGCGCTACCGCCCACCCCCCTCGAAGGGGATCCTCCTCGTGGTCCCCTGCTCGAAGACGAAGCCGTACCGACAGTCCCCTTCGCACCGCCGGATCGCGCGGGCGCTCGAGGACCTCCCCGGTCTCGAGCGGGTGCACCTCGTCTCCGTGAGCTCACCGATCGGCGTCGTTCCGCGCGAGCTCGAGGACGTCCCCCCCGCGCGCCACTACGACATCCCGGTCACCGGACAATGGCTCGAGGAGGAGCGGACCCAGGTCGTGCGGGGCCTCGGGCACCTTGCCCGAGAGGGACGATACAAGCGTGCGATCCTGCACCTCGACCCCGAGGAGTACGGATTCATCTCCGACGCGGCGACCGCCCCCCTGCCCGCGGTGTGGACCGCTTCCGACGGCCGGACGACGTCCCCGGCCTCGCTCGAGCGGCTGCATCGGGAGCTCGCGACCGCTCTCGAGGCGCTCCCCCCGGTGCCGGGGGGACCCCTCGCCGTCGTTCGCGAGGAGTTGCGCGAGGTCGCGAGCGTTCAGTTCGGGCGGACCGCCGCGGAGCGCCTCTTCACCTCGCCCGTTCGCCTCCAGGGGCGCCCCTGGTTCCAGAAGCTCACCGACGGAAAGGTCGACCTCGCCACGCTGCAGTCCGATCGGGGCCTCTACCACCTCACCGTCGGGGGGGCCCGGCGCCTGGGCGACGCCGCCCTCAGGGTGGAGGTCGACGCGGGGGTGCGGTTGGAAGGGGACCTCTTCGTTCCCGGCGTGGCCGCCGCGGACCGTGCCATCCGCACGGGCGACGAGGTCGCGCTGGTCCGAGGCGGGGAGCTCGCCGCGGTCGGCGAGGCCGCCCTCCCCGGCCCGCTGATGCGGGAGCTGTCCCGGGGGCTCGCGGTCCGAGTCCGGCACCGGGAGCACCGTCCCACCGACACCGCCAAGACGCGGGAGGAGGTTCCCGTCGGACCTGGGCCGGTGGTCGAGGGGTGAAGATGCCGCGCTTACAACGCGGAGATCGGCGGTTCGAGTCCGTCCCGGCCCACGGACGCCTGCCGGAGATCGGCCGCGCGGTGCTGGAGGCAGCGGCCGGCCTCGCGGGGGCGCTGACGGTCCCTCGGCGGGTTCATTAGGCCTGACGCGATGTCGAGACGAGCGTCCCTGCGAGGGGTATGGACCGACGGACCTCCGGCTCCCTCATGCTCTCGGCCGGCGCGGGGGTCGTGGTCGTCGCGGTTCTGATCGAGGTCTGGCAGGACCGGAATCCCTACACGATCGCTTCCTCGATCACGCTCCCGGCGATCGTCGGGGAGCTCGGGGGGATCGCCCTCCTCGCCCTAGGCTACAGCCGCTGGCTCGGCGACCTCGAGCCCGCCGTACGGTGGAGGGCCGGCCTGATCGGCACGGTCCTCGCGTCCGCCCTCGCGGTCGGGGCGTTCGTCTGGCAGATCCGTTCCGGTCTTCCGGGAGGGGGGAACCTTGACCTGGACGCCTACGCGGCCGGGGCCTTGGTGTTCCTGGGAGTCGCGGTCGTCGCCCGCGGGGTCGCCTCCCTCGCGGGGGCGGACGATGAGCCTCCCGCCCGGACCCCGACGCTCCGCTCGGCGGGCCTGGGCGTCGGGTGCGTGGCGACGGGGGTCGTGCTTCTCGCCCTCGCGATCGCGACGGTGCCTTGGCTGGATGGGCCGATCCGGCATGCCAACTCGCTCTACGCGCTCATCACGATCGAGACGGCGGGAGCGGGGGCTTGGCTCCTGCTCGTCGGCTACACCTGCGCGGTCCGGGGCCTCGCCGGCCCCGCCCTGCGCGTCGCCCGAATCCTAGGGGTCGGCGCCGGAGCGGCGCTGGTCGCGGCCGGCGGCCTCTGGGGGAGCTCCTCCTCGCGGATCGTGGATTCGGGGATGATCGCTTCGGTCGCGTTGGTCGTCGCGGGAGTCGGGCTGGTCGCCCTTTCCCTCCGGCGGACGGACGACCCCCTCGTGCCGCTCTCCCGGCCTCGCAGCTCCACGGACTGAACCCGGCGCGAGACACGACCTCACGGGGCCCCCGCGTGGGGCTCGATCCCCCCACGGGCTGCCGAAGGGATCGTCCTCGTCGGGGCCCCCTCCGCCGGTCCGCCCTACGGAGATTACGAAGGTGCACGGAGGGGAGCCTTTAAGGGAGGACGCCAATCGGGGGCCCCCCCGGAGGCTCGATGTCCACCCCCGCGCGAAAGGCTCGGAGCACCCGAGTGACCGTGGTCCGGCACGGCCCCGCGGAGGACCGGGACCCGGTCCGGTGGCCCGACGACGACCGTCGGCCGCTGACCCCCAAGGGCCAGACCCAGACTCGGAGGGCGGCGAAGGGCCTCGCCCGGGTCGCTACCCCCGTGCGCCGCATGGCGACGAGCGAGGCGGAGCGAGCGCTCGCCACCGCCCGCATCGTGCGCGAGAACCTCGCCTCGACGCCTCGCCTCGAGACGTGGCCGGAGCTCGCCCCGGGCGGCCTCCCCGAGCCGATCTTCGAGCGGCTGCGCCGACTGGGCCCGGCCGACGGCGTGATGCTGGTCGGCCACGAGCCGACGCTGGCCGAGTTCGTCGGCATGGCGATCGCGGGGGACGGGGTCTCGGTCGTCCATCTCACGAAGGGCGGGGCGGCGTGCCTCGAGTTCCCCGACGGCGTGAAGCCGGGGGCGGGCCGGCTTGTCTGGCTTCTCACGAGGAAGCAGCTCGCCGCCGAGCGCGCTCGCTCGTAGGCCGACCGGGCCCTGCGGCGCCGTCACCGGGCGGGGGCCGGATCCCGTAGAGCGGACCCACGAGCCGTCGGACCTCGTCGTGGACCTGCTCCGGGGCCCGGTTCGCGTCGACCCGGTGGAACCCGTACTCCTCGCTCATCCAGTCGAACTCGCGGGAGAGGCGGTCCTGGTAGAGGAAGAAGCTCTCGAAGAGGTCCCGGGAGAGGGAGAGGTCCATCCCCGACTCCCAGAAGTCGAGGCTCCCGTACTTCCCGATCGA
>JASIEC010000036.1 GCA_030046135.1 Thermoplasmata archaeon
GCCCGGCTGACGAGCGGGTCGAACGCCCACCGGATCTCTCCGAGGCCGAGCGCGAGGACCTCGTCTCTCTGGAACGTCTTCAGCCCGTAGCCGACGCGGTGGTTCTGGTACTCGGGCCGCACCGCGGTGAGGTGCGAGTAGTGGTAGAGCGTCGTCCCGTCCCAGCCGATCGTCGAGATCGAGCACCCCGCGAGATAGATGTCGGCGAACGCGCCGACGACGAGCCCGCCGTTGTCCTGGAGGGAGCGCAGGGCCGGGGCGGGGAGCACCAGGCCGACGGCGTCGCCGAGCACGGCCCGCTGGAGCTCCTCGGCGTTCCGGAACTCCTCGGGCTTCTCGAGCCGCCGGAACCGGAACCCCGCGGGACCGGGGGCCGCCGAGACACCGGGCACGCGGGGTCGACCGGCGCTCGCTACATAACCCGGCGGCCGCCGGGGCGTCCGTCCTACCGCCGCAGGTGCAACTCGGCCCGCCGGTCCTCGTACCGGATCTCGTCGTCCGGGGTGAGGTCCCAGAGGAGATCCTCGAGCTCGGGGATGTTCCGGAGGAACTCGGCCTTGCTCTTCGTCAGCATCAGGTGCTCGAACCGACGGCGCGCGAGCGCGTACGACCCGAAGAGATACGCCCCCACGATCGCGACGATCGGGCCGAGGACGACGAACACGAGGTTGTAGTTCACCGACGGCTGGCTCGTGACCGAGTCGATCGCGGGGAACGGCCCCGCCGTCTTGAGAGGGGTGAACGCCCCGATCGCGAGCAGGGTGAGGAAGAACCCGACTCCGAGGACCACGATCGAGATCGTCTCGCGGTGGGTTCGGGCTCCGTGACGGAGCCGCTGTCCGAGATCCCCGGAGGGGGGTTCGGCCGCCATGCGGACGGCCGGACGCCGACCCCCTTAAGAACGTATCCGACGCGTTTTAGAACCCGAAGGTCCCTACAACGGGCGGCGCGTCCGGGGACGCCGCCGTCGGATCCGATGATGGGAAGCACTCCGAGCTCGGGGGGAACGTCGATCGCCGCTGCGCCCGCTCAGATCTCCCGCCTGGGGGGGATGGACTCTCGCCGGATCCCGTGGCACACCCTCGCCCTCCTCGGGAAGTGCCTCGGGCTCGTCCTCTTGTTCGTCGGGACGCTCGTCGCGGTGCTCTTCGGCTCGTTCCCCGCCGACTGCTTCACGTCGACCTGCGGGGCCGGCGTGCGCGCCGGCGTCCAGTACGGGATCCTCCTCTCCCGCCTCCTCTGGACGTTCGGGGCGTTCGGCCTCGCCCTCGGGGCGGGGATCCAGCGCCAGTTCGTCCTGAACGGACCCACCTCCGAGACCGGGGAGTCGGGGGCCCGCTACCTCCAGGACCGCGCCACGGAGTTCTGGCTCCTCCTCGCCTCGATCGGGATCCTCCTGCTCCTCCTCCTCAGCCAGACCGGGGCGATCGCCCCCGCGGTCTAGACGACGGGCCCGTCCCTCGTCAGCGGGGCCGGTCGCCCGGCAGCGGTTCCCCTCCGGGAGCGGCCGGGGTCCGGCCGAACGGGCGGTCCTTGAGCGCCTCGGCCGGGCGGACCGGGGCGACGCGAACCTCGGCGAGCAGCGACCTCAGCCGAGAGTAGACGAGGCCGGCCCCGACGAGGGCGACGAGCGGCGCCCCGATCCTCGTCGTCGCGCCTCCGAGGGGCGCGAGGGCGAGGAGGAAGAAGCCGATCGCCCCGACGAGCGCCCCCGCCCACGGGCCCCCGCCCGGCGCCGAGGCGCTCGCGAGCCTTCGGGGGGACAGCAGCCCGCCCGCGACCTGCAGGGCGACCACGGCGATCGCGGCCACGGCCGTCCCCGCGAGGCCGATCGGCGCGATCGACGGGCCCTCGAGGTACGAGGTGACGATCGCGAGGGCCAGGATCCCGCCGATCCCGGCGCGGAATCCGAGCCCGTAGAACAGCCGGCTCGCGTCCGATCCCCAGTAGTGGGAGCGCAGGAGCATCGACGTCCCGACCTCGATCCCCCCGACGAGGAGACCCAGGTACAGGGCGATCCCGACCAGGCCCCCTCCCGCGAGGGAGGCGGCGAAGAGCAGGTACGCGACCGCGAACGGGACCCCCGCGAACAGGCCGACCGTGTACGCGGCGAGCTCCTTGCGCTCGTCAAAGCGCGTGACGTCCACCTGCGGGGTCGCGTACTTCCCGACCTCCCAGTAGAGGAACGCCCCGGAGAGCGAGACCCCGACGACCCCGCCGATCGAGAGCGCCGCGACGACCATCGTCAGTCGACCCGGCGGCCGCTCGCGAGGAACCCCGTGTGGCCGAGCATCTCGAACTCCGGGCGCGTGCCCCCGTCGCCCACGTGGAGCGAGCGCTCGAGGAGCTCGGACGCCCGCACCTCGTCGAACCCGAGCGACCGGAACGTCCGGACCGTCCGCTCGAGCTGGTTGTACGTCGGCGTGTACGTCGCGAGGTACCCGCCGCTGACGAGCGCCTCCCGGGCCGAGGCGACGACCGCCCACGGTTCGGGGAGGTCGAGGATCACGCTGGCGACGTTCGCGACGTCGATCCCCTCCTGCGCGACGTCCCGTCGTCGGAACTCCACGCGGCCGGCGAGCCCCGCCCGCTCGACGTTCCGACGCGCCGCGTCCAGGAACTCGCCCCGTCGGTCGTAGCTCGTGACCCGTCCCGCGGCGCCGACCAGCGTGGCGAGCACGATGGTGAGCGCTCCGGAGCCCGCGCCGGCCTCGACGACCGACCCGCCGGGGGCGACGCCCGCGAGGTAGGCGAGGTGAAAGGCGTCCTTCGCCGTCACGATCTGGGGCCCCCGCTCGAGGCCGGCGAGAAGGTCGGCGAGCGACGGGCGCACGAGGCGGTACCGGTGCCCCAACCAGGTGACCTCCCGTCCCGGCGGCTGCCCGATCTCGGCGGAGAGGTCGAGGACGCCGCGGGCCCCCAGCGCCTGGGGCTCGCGGCGGATGCGCAGAACGATCGGAGGCTCCCCCGCCCGGGTCAGCGAGGCTGCGTCGCCGTCGGCCCACTCTTCCGTTGTCGGTCCCCGGGACGCGGCCGAGCCGGACCGGTCGGGCCGTTCCCGCCTGTCGTCAGTCGGGTCGGTCGGATAGCTCCTTGCGACGCGGGGCCGTGGGCCGGGTGTCGCGGCACCGGTCGGGCTTATAGTGCGCGTCCGTGTCGGCCGGAACCGGAGGGACGGACGACGAAGACGGACGGACGCATCGCGCGCCCGGTCCCGCCCGCCGCCCCCGAACGAACGAGCCGACCGCGACGCCGTGCGGGCATAGTGTAGTCTGGTTATCACATAGGCTTGCCAAGCCTATAACCCGGGTTCAAATCCCGGTGCCCGCATCCGACGCTCGGCCGCGGCCGGCGACGACCGCGGGCCGGCGTCGTACGGCCCGAAACGCCAAGAGAGACCGCTAGTTGCGTCGTCCCTCGATCCTATGGCGAGCGCGGCACCGGTGCTCGAGACGTTTGACCTCGGCTACTCCTACGCCCCGGGGAAGTTCGCCGTGCGCCACCTCTCGGTCGCCCTCCATCGCGGCGAGGTGCTGGGCCTGCTGGGGCGCAACGGCGCCGGCAAGACGACGACCGTTCGGCTCCT
>JASIEC010000037.1 GCA_030046135.1 Thermoplasmata archaeon
TCGAGGCCGAGCTCGAGGGCGACGAGCCGTCCCGACGTGGTCGTCCCGCTGCCCGGGGGGCCGCCGAGGGCGACCGCCCGCCGGATCACGCCGGTCCCCCGGCCGCCCCCACCGCGGAGGGACCGGGCTCGACCGGGTGCTCCTCGACGTAGCGCCGCAGCCACAGGTGCTTGAGGATGCGCCGGAACGCCATCGAGGTGGGGATCGTGTAGAGGCTGAAGATGAGGAACCACCAGGGGAGGCCCCCCGAGCCGTACCGGATGACGAAGCCCATCAGGTCGATGTGGGCGCCGTTCAGGTAGATCGTCTGATGCGTCGGGGCGTTCGCGATGACGAGGCCGACCCAGGTGTAGATCAGGATGAGCAGGAAGTAGGTGATCGCCATCCCCTTGAACTGGGCGATCGTCACCTCCCCCGAGAGGCGCGCGAGCTTCTCCTGGTGGGGCTTCAGCGCGTCGATCCGGTCCTTCTTGCCCGAGCGGATCGCCGCCATCTGGACCTTGCGGAACGCCGCGCTCCAGCTCTGGACCTTCGCCGCCTTCACCCAGTCGGTCGTGTAGTTGTAGGCGAGCGAGGTGAACAGCATCTCGAGGACGGCGGCGAGCGCCATGGTGAGGAGGAGGTAGCTCGATCCGAAGCCGATCGCCACGTAGAGAGGGCCGGAGTGCGCGGCGCTGATGCCGAGGAGCCCCGCGATCTGGTTGCGCGCGGCCGGCTCGAACAGCATCCAGGCCCCGAGCATGCCCATGAAGAGGTAGAGGAACGTCGACACCTTGAACGTCGGAGCCGGGGGTCGGGGCCTCGGCGCGGGTTCGGGCTCTTCGTCCTCGTCCTCCTCGTCGTCGTCGGGCTCCTCCTCGGGCGCCGTCGGCTCGGACGCAAGAGGGGCCGACGACGGCAGGGGGGCGGGCTCCGCGTCCGGCACGGGTCTACGTCTCGCCTCCCAGGAAGCGGCGGAGCAGCGGGTTCATCTCCATCAGCTGCTCGCGGCCCATCGCCTCGTACAGATTGATGATGATCCCGACCATCAGCAGCACCCCCGTACCGCTCGCGTTGCCGAGCGTCCCGATGAGGTCCGCGCCGGCGGCGAGCGCGCCGACCGACGCGCCCGAGATCACCGTGATGACGGGGATGTAGCGCTCGAGGACCCGACGCAGCACCCTCGGTTCCCTACGGAACCCGGGGATCTGCATCCCGGTCGCTTCGATCTGGCGGGCGACCGCCTCCGGGCCCATGTTCGTCGTCTGGATCCAGAACTTGGCGAACAGGATCGAGCCGCCGACCATCGTGCCGAAGTAGACGCAGACGTGGACCAGCCCCTGCCACCAGGAATGGCCGTAGAGGAACCCGCCGTACTCGTGGAAGTTGAGGAGCGGCAGGAGCCAGGACTCGAGCCCGTTGACCGTCGAGAGGTAGTACGCGGCCCCGGTGAGCGGTTGGGTCTGACTTAAGCCGTTGGCCGACGCGTACGTCGCGCTGGGGTACATCCCCACCCACCACTGGTGCCCGAAGAGCGGGAAGTGCGAGAGGGTCGGGTTCGACCAGAGGAAGATCGTGATCATCGAGACGTTGGCGAGCAACGCCGACATGAGGATCACCGGGATGTTCGAGGCGTAGATCAGCCGCAGCGGGTACCGACCCCGCGCCCCGCGGGCCTCGGCGTGGGAGAGCGGCAGCTCGATCCGCGTCGACTCGGTCCACGCGACGAGGAAGAAGATCGCGGCCGTCCCGACGAGCGCGACGACGGGGTTCGGGGCCCGTAACAGGATCTGCTCCCAGCCGCCGCCCGCTAACTGGGAGGCGCTGTAGTGGCCGAGGAACCAGAGGGTCTTCGGGATCGTGCCGCTGGGAGGGTTCGACGCGGAGACGGCGATCGACGGATTCTGCGGGACCCAGTTGAGCGTCCCCTGGATGATCTGCTGCGAGACCCCCGCGGCGATGAACAGCGAGATCCCGCTGCCGATCCCCCACTTCGAGACGACCTCGTCCATGAGGAAGACGAGGTAGCTGCCGAAGACGAGCTGGGCGATGATGATCCCGTCCGCGAGCGTCGTGCCGTTCCCGGGCGAGGCCGCCCCGAGGGAGGCGACGATCGACGCCGAGGGGGTGAGGTAGCCGAAGACCTGGGGGACCGCCTCGACGAAGATCATCGCGACGACGAGGATCTTCTGGGTCCCCTGGTACATCCCCTTGTCCTCGTCGTCGGTGAGGTCGAGGTCGATGATCTTCGCCCCGGTGAACAGCTGCATGATGATCGACCCGGTGACGATCGGGCCGATCCCGAGGTGCATCAGGGTCCCCTGCGCCCCGGCGAGGATCGCGCGGTAGCTCGCGAACAGGTCGATGACGGTCGCCTGGTCGACGCCGAAGAGGTAGATGTTCGCGAGCAGGAAGTACAGGAGCAGGACCCCGATCGTCCAGAACAGCTTCGTCCGGAAGTGGACGTGGCCCTTCGGCTGCGAGACCGCCGGCATGCGGCTCGTCACCGGCTTCAGGCCGTACAGCTTCGAGCCCGAGCCCGTGTACGAGAGCCCGAGGTAGAGCAGCGAGAGGATCACCGCGAGCGCGGCGGCGACGAACGAGAGCGCGAGGATCGTCGGCCGGTCCCAGAGCCAGACGAGGGTGAGAATCAGGGCGCCCAGGACCGTGAGGGGGATCGCCCACCGCGGGTCTCGGGGAGTCTCCTCCTCCACCATGGGGTCGCCGGCGAGCGGGAGGGCGTGTTATATAGTCTTTGGAGCGGCGGCGCGGGTCCGGGCGGCCGACGCCCGGTCGCAAGCCGTTCAACCCCCTCCGGCGTCGCCGTCCGATGCCTCGAGGGACCGCCGTTCGCTCGTCGGATCGGCTCTCCCCCGCGCAGGCCCGGAGCCTCTACGCCTACAACGTCCGGGTCTTCGACCGCTTCGCGGCGCGGCTCCGACGGCTCCCGTGGCGGGCGGTCCGGCGGCGACGCGAGATCGCGCACCAAACACTCCTCGACACCCTGGTTCACATCCTCAACGTCCACGAGGTCTGGCTCGACTACATCCTGGCCGGCCGGACCTCCGACGCGGAGCTCGACCGGCTGTTCCGGGACCGGACCCGCCACCCGACGACGTGGCCCGCGTTCCGGGCCTACGAGCGCCGGGTCTGGGCGGCCGTCGACCGGTGCCTCCGGGGCCTCACGCCGCGCGATCTCGCCCGGCCCGTCCACGTCTTCTGGATGCCCGGAAAATACGTCGCCTCGGACGGGATCCTCCAGGCGACGTTCGAGCAGGCGCACCACCTGGGCGAGGTGATCGGGGCCCTGTGGCAGGACGACATCGAGCCCCCCGAGATGACGTGGATCCGGGTGAGCCGCGGGCGCCGCCCGGGGTCCCGGTAGCCGCGCCTCGGGGTGCCAGGGAAGTCTAGGACGACGCCTTCGCGGCCGCCGGCGTCGGCCGGCCCGCGGGAGCCTCGGCGAGGACCGTCACCTTCTCCCGGGCGTGGCGCGTCGCGTGCAGGACGAACACCTTCCAGCTCCGGCCCGCCGCGCCGCCGCCGAGGAGACGGTCGATCCCGACCTTCGCGAGGTCGGCGACGAACCCATCGCCGTCCTTCGCGAGCGCCCCGGCCGCCTCGAGGAACGGGGCGAGCCCTTCGAGGTCCCCCACGTTCACCGCCGTCGGGACGTCGACGACCGCGTCGGGCCGCGAGAACCCGTGCCGCCCGAAGTGGTCGGGGGCGTAGATGAGCATCGACTTGAACTTGTACTTGTGGAGGCCCGCGTTCCCCCGGCCCCCTTGCTTCCCCGCGCCGCGACCGGCCTTGAAGCCCCGGCCGTGGGTGCGGAGACCCCGGAACTTCCGCGTCCGGCTCGGCATCGCTAGACCATCCTCCCGACGAGCTCGTTGATCGCCGGGCCCCGGTAGCCGAGGGCGCCCCCGAGGCCGTACGGCTTCTTCGTCGAGCCCCAGCCGCCCTTCGGCGCCTTCAGGCGGAGGAGGGGCGCGAGGCCGTCGACGCGCACAAGCCCCCGCTCGCCGACCGCCTTCGACAGCTCGGGCACGTCCTTCACGTGCACGACGTCCCGGAGCGTCTCGGGGGTGAGACGGCGGCCGTCCGCGGTGGTCCCGCGGGCCTCGAGCAGCGAGCCGACCGTCGCGGGGTCCGCCTCGCCCCACGTGACGTACCCCTGGACCTTCGTGAGCATCCCGCGGAACGACGGCTCCTCGGCGACGACCGTCGCGTGGTTCGGGCGCGTGAGGTGGAGGAGCTTCAGCGTCTCGACGATCCCGCGGTTCGCGTGGATCGAACCCCGCACCCGGACGACCATCCACGCCATCGGCCTACGGACCTCCCCGGCCGGGCGGCGGCGCCCCGCCGCTCGGCGGCCCGCGGCCCGGGCCCCGCGCCGGGCCCCCG
>JASIEC010000038.1 GCA_030046135.1 Thermoplasmata archaeon
CCCCCGGCGCCGAGGGGGGTCCTTAAATATTCTTTTAAATACTATATAAGAACCGCCATGGTTCGCGTTCGCATCGAGAACGTCGTCGCGTCGACCTCGCTCGGCGCCGACCTCGACCTCCAGTCGATCGCCCTCAGCCTCGACGGGGCGGAGTACGAGCCGGCCCGGTTCCCGGGGCTGATCTACCGGCTCAAGAAGCCGAAGACCGCGATGCTCCTCTTCCACTCGGGGAAGGCCGTCTGCACGGGCGGCAAGAGCTGGAAGGAGGTCGACGAGACGATCCGGATTGTCTCGACGCTCATCCGCAAGGGACGCCAGAAGATCCTCGCGCACCCCAAGATCCAGGTCCAGAACATCGTGGCGACCGCGGACCTCGGGAGCGAGATCAACCTCAACTCGGTCGCGATCACGCTCGGGGTCGAGCGGGTCGAGTACGAACCCGAGCAGTTCCCGGGCCTCGTCTGCCGGCTTGACGAGCCGCGGGTGGTCGTCCTGCTCTTCGGCAGCGGGAAGCTCGTCTGCACGGGGGCCCGACGCCCTTCCGACGTCATGGTGGCGGTCCAGAAGATCCTCCGGGAGCTCCAGGACTCGGACCTCCTCCGGCGGGACCGGTCCGCGTCCAAGTCGGCTCCGAGCCGATCGGCCCGCGAGTCCCCCCCCCGAGCCGGTCTCCCCCCGACGAGTTCGGGAGATCCTGCTCCCCCGGCCGAGCCGGCCCCGGGGCCGCTCCCGGCCTGGGCGGACGCCGGAGCGTAGCGGACCTCTCGCGCTCCGGCCCCACGAGGGCCCCGCAAGGCTAAGGCGCGCCACGTTCCGGACGCGGGGATGGCGTCGTCGCGTGAGAAGGCCGAGTCGTTCCGCGCCCTGCACCACGGGCCCGGTGTTCTCGTGCTTCCGAACGCCTGGGACGTCGCGACGGCGAGGGTGTTCGAGGAGGCGGGGTTCCCGGCGGTCGCCACGTCGAGCGCGGCGCTCCTGGTCTCGCAGGGCTACCCGGACGGGGAAGGGATCCCGCGCCGCGAGATGGTCGCCTCCGTGCGACGGATCGCCTCCTCCCTCGCCATCCCGCTCAGCGCCGACGTGGTGGCCGGGTTCGGGCGCACGCCGCGGGGCGCGACCGCCACGGTCCGGAAGATCCTCGAGGCCGGGGCCGTCGGGATCAATCTCGAGGACCACGATCCCTCGGGGCCGGCCCTCGTCCCGGTGCGCAGCCAGGTCCGGAAGCTCGAGGCGATCCGCCGGCTCGGGACGGAGATCGGGATCCCCCTCGTGATCAACGCCCGGACCGACGCGCTGCGGCACGGGGCGGGAAGCGACGCGGATCGTTTCGAAGAGGCGATCCGCCGGTCGATCGCGTACCGAGACGCGGGCGCGGACTGCGTCTACCCGATGGGGCTCGTCGACGCCCCGTCGATCTCGACGTTCGTCCGGGCGGTAGAATGCCCGGTGAACGTGATGGTCCGTCGCGGGCTTCCTCCGGTCCCGGAGCTCGAGCGGCTCGGCGTGAAGCGCGTGAGCTTCGGTCCGGCGGGGGCGTACGCGGCCCTCGGCCTCCTCAAGAAGGCCAGCGAGGAGATCCGCGTCCGGGGAACCTACGGCCCCCTCGTCGACGGGGCGATCTCGTTCGAGGAGCTCAATCGACTGGGAGTGCCGAGATCGGCCGGTGGACCCCCTGCGGCGGGCTGACCGGCGTCGAATTCCCCCAGAACTACCCGGGGCCCGGGAGTCGCCGGTGCCTCACGAAGGGAGCGGATGCCTCTGGATGACGAGCCGCCCGCGCCGGTTCACCGCGCTCACGATCTCGTCCGGCCCGATCCTGAGCACGAGGATCTCACCGCTTCCGAGCTTCTGGGGGCGGGACGCGGCCGAAAGCGGAACGGGAGGGCGACGATCGGGCCGAGCCCGGCCGGGGGTCGCGGGCGGTCGGACCGACCGAGTGGGGGCGGCGCGCAGCACCGGAGGTCGACGTGCCGGGCGAACCCGGGCGACGTCGCGGGACGACCCTAGCCCCTTGACGAGGTGTGGGTCTCGAGGCCCCGGACCGGGGCTCCGGGCCGACGGAGAATCGCTCGGGGCAAGAGTGGGCGTCGAAAGGCGGACGATGGGCGCGCGGCGAGGGAGGGGCCGCGGACGCTGCTGCGGGGCTGGCAACGAAGCCCGTCCCACGCGCCGACGCGAAGAACTTCGAGATCTGAGCTTTTGGAGGGGGACCGTTCGCCCCGGGGTGCTCCGGCGCCACGTGCCGGTCGCGAAGCCACCGGACCTTCCAGGCGGGAGGCTCATCCGCACGGCGGAGGGAAACTGCTCGGCCGGAAGGACCCCGAGGCGGATCGCCTCCTGAACGCCTCGATCCTGGGCGAGGTCCTGGGCGCTGCGGTCCTTGTGGAGGTCGCGGAGCTTGCCGTCCGCGAGCAGGTCCCGATGGCCGGGGTCCCGGACGAGATCGTCGGGGATCGTGTCGGGCTGCGAGGCTCGGGGACGGCTCATGGTGGGGGCCGAGGATTCACTAGCTCCTCAGGGGTTCTTGGAGGTGTCGGTCGCCTAGGGAGGGCCGATCCCGACCGACCGGGCCCGCCCGGGGCCTTCGCGGACCCCGCTTTCCTCGGTCCCACCCAAGAACCCGGGCTCCCCTCCTCCCGAGCTCCTCGCGCGCCTTGCTTCAGGGTCGCTCCTCGACCTCGGGACCCGAGTTCGGGCGCTCTCCGTCCGAAACGATTAACTCCCGACGCCCCCCGTTTTTGTCGGGGACGAGGCCCCCCCACGTTGGTCGACGATCGCGACGCCTCGCGAATTCAGCGCGAGCGGGAGGCCCGACGCGCGGTCGAACGCCTCCGCATGGAAGAGGAGCGCCGGGATCGGAGGGCCGAGCTCGCTCGCCTGGGACTTGTCGGACCTAGCGACACGGGCCCGGCGTCGGCGGGTGCCGACCCGGAACTAGGAGGTCGCGGAAGCGGAAGCCGGGAGGCCCCTCGCGCGGTGAGCGAGGTGCGGCGCGGACCAATCGAGGACCCACCGGCGGCGGGTAGGCGGCTGGGGCGGCCCCGCGCGATCGGCGGAGCGATCCCCGGACCCGAGACGGACGCCTTCCTCGCGCTCGACCCGGCCGAGGGGTTCGATCTCGTCGCGGTGAACGCCGCCCGGCTCCCTTCGATCACGCGCTCCAGCGGCGAGACACCCGAGGTCGTTCGGGCGATCGCGGACCGGACCGACTCGCTCATGTCAAGGGTCCGGAAGGAGGAGGACGATCCGCTCTCGGTCGGATCGTTCCTGCGCGACCGGGTCCTCGAATGGTACACGGAGAGCGCCTCGGCGCCCGAGTGGGCCGCGATCGTCCCGAGGCGCTGGGGTGGGATGTTCGCCGAATCGCGCGCCCCGGGGGGCCACCGCATCCCCTGGCTCAACGCCCGGCTCTCCACCCTGAGGGCCTCGACGGCCCGCGGCCGCCGGCTGGGGTCGCGGATCCGCACGAGGCTCTCCCGGGATCGGGCCCTGCACACAACGCTCCAGCGATCGGCGTCCCAGCAGATCAACGCCGAGGTCGCCCAGGCGATCCTCGACGACCTCGCGGCGCATCCGCGGTCCCCCGGAGCCCCGGCCCCCCTCGTGCGCCTCAGCGAGCTCGCCGTGCGGCGGCAGGTCGCCACCGTGAACGACTCGCTGGCGGCGATCCTGAGCGGCCCCGAGTCCGGGCCGTTCGTCGTCCTCCACCCCAACCGCTACCCGGGGTGCGAGGAACTCTTGATCCGGACCCCGGGACCCGGGTCGTCGGGCGCCGCGCTCGCCTACTCGCTCGCGCCGGGCCGCCCGGTCCGTCGCGGTGGGCTGCGCCCCGCGAGCTCCGAGGGCCCGACGGAGACGGCGGGAGCACGATCCCGCGACGGGGGTTCGGAGAGCGACGAACGGGAGGAGATCGACGCCTCCACCGTGTGGGACGCCGGCGAAGTGGGTCGCGAGGACTGGGTCCGGGTCGTGGGCCAGCTGCGGCGCGAACGAGGGCGCCTCGACGCCCCCCCCAAGGACTACCGGGCTCGGGCGGCGTACGGTCCGCTCCGGGACCTCGCGCTGGCGGACCCCGAGTTCCGCAAGGCGTTCCTGGCGGCCAAGTGGCGCGGGCGCCCCGCGGGCCTGCCGTTGCTCGTCGTGCTCCTCCAGAAGGGGTCGTTCGAGCCCGAGGTGGCGACGGACCCCGAGTACCTCGAGGCCGAGCTCGGGGAGCTCGCGAAGGGGGACCCCCAGTGGAGGCCGCCCGACGGAATCTGGGCCCTCCCGGGGTGGACGATCTCGCGGGAAGGGAGTCGCCCGAGCGAGTACCGATACCGGGCGGACGCGGCGTAGCGCCGGCGCCGCCGCCCGCCCCGGTCAGCCGGCCTGGACCGCGGGGAGCCGGTGGGCCAGTCTCCCCAGCGTCTCGATCAGCGACCGGTACTCCTCGAACGGGTACGACGGCTCCCACCCCCCCGCCGGCGCCCGGGACCGACGCTGGACACGAAGCTCGTCGGCGATGAGCTCGGTCGCGAGCCCGCTGTAGAACCACTCGGGCCGGGAGATCGCGAGGCCGTCCGTCCGGTGCGAGCCGTCGAGCTGCCGGGCCGTCTCGGGATAGTACTGGCGGAGCAGGCGGTCGCCGAACGCGCGCCGGGCCTCGGCCTTCCACTCGGACGGGACGCCGCTCGGGGCGTCGAGGCGACGGAGCGTCTCCAGGTGGAGGCGATCGACCTTCGTCAGGACGAACAGCGGGAACAGCCGGCGCGTCCTACGCTCCCGCTCCGCGGCGACGAACTTCTCGAGCAGGGCGAACGTGCTCGCGAGGAGCCGGTCGGCGCGGGCGAGCGAGAGGCGTTCGGCATCGTTGGGATCGGGGGAGAGGGCGACCGCGTCGACGAGCGGGATCACGACCCGGCTGCTCAGGAGCTCCCGGGTCTCGCGGTCGAGCAGGGCGTCGTGGGCGTCGAGCTCCGCCGCCTCGTCGGTCGGGAGCCCCCCGACCAGGACCTCCACGGTGTCGAACCCGTCGGAGGGGCCCGGGGTGTTCCCGAGGCTGCGCAGCCGACCGCGTCGGAAGCCGAAGACGAACGAGAGAGGGTGCTGCTGCCAGTCCTCGTCGTGCGTCGGGAACCGGCCGGACCCGAGCTCGCCGTAGATCGCCTCGAGCCGACGGATCGACTCGCGGTCGGCATGGAAGCGGAACTCGTCCGACTCGTCGATGCCGAGCCGCACCTGGGCCGTGTAGAGGAGCCCGACGAACGTGGTGAGGCCCGAGCCCCGGTCCCCGAGGACGAGGGCGGCGCTCATCGATGGGTCCCTCCGCTCAGGGGGCGGACCGCCCCGGCGGGGCTTCGGACGCCACGCTCACTCCGCGAACGCCTCCCCGATCCGCGCGTACATCGGGTTCTTCCCGCGGATGGGAGGCAGGGCCGCGTGGTCGATGCTCGCGTCGAGGAGCGTCCACGTCGCGTCGGCCCGGACCCCGCGCGAGGAGATCGCGAGCCGGAAGTGGTTCATCGCGCTGAGCGTGGGGGCATCGCTGATCGCCGGGAACAGCGGGATCTCGCCGCCGGCCGAGAGGAGCTCGACCAGGCGGTAGAGGAGCTCGTTCCGGTACTGGTGGGTGCTGCCCCGGCAGAGCACGAGGGTCCGGCCCTGGGGGTCGGCGAGGAACCGGCTCGCGAGCGTATCGACCGCCGCTCGCGTGATCAACCGTCGGAGGCCGCCCCCGGCCGAGGCGGGTCCGTCGTCCGGCCGCAGCGGGGTGAGGAGGGGATCGATCTTCCCCGTCGCCTTGGGGTACTTCCGGTCGAACTCCGCGACCGCGGCCTCGACGTCGTAGAAGGTGAGCCGCCCGTCCCGCACCGGCGCCGCCGGGACGACGACCGTGTGGTTCTGGATCGTCGGCCGGTTGTACTCGTCCGCCACGCCGCGTCCGAGGACGGAGAGCAGGATCTCGTCGTTCGCCGGCGCCGGATGGATCATCCGTGCGTCGATCACGGTGCTGCCGCTCGCGGTCTTCTCGACCCGGACGGGCGTGAAGTGGCCCGCGAGGTAGCGCAGGTAGAGAGGACCGTTCAGGCTGTGCGATTCCGCCTTCATGCCGTACCCCTTCTCGGGGCTCGCGCCGTAGATCCAGTGCTGGAGGCTCTGCTGCCCGCCGCTCTCCATCCCCGACCTCCTCCGACCGGTGCGGGTCCCGGGCCTACGCGGTCGCCGCGGCGGGGGCCGCCTGGAGCGTCGCCTGCTCGACGATCTCGTCCGGGAACTTGTTGGCGACGGCCCGGAAGTGCTCGATGAACGCGACGTAGTCGTCGTAGGAGAAGTCCGGCTCGGCCCCGCCCTCGGCGGAGAACCCCTTCCGGACGATCCGGGGGACGCCGACGGGGAGCATCCCCGCCTCGGCGGTCTCGGTCCGGACCCAGCTGAAGAAGTACGCCGCCTGGTCGAAGTTGACCCCCGCGACCTTGCCGCCCCGGATCTGCGAGAGCGTCTGGGGCATGAAGACGCGCAGGAGCGCCTCGGCGTAGTCCTTGCGCTTGCGCCGCTGGTCGCCGGGCGGGACGCCGCGGTGGAGCCCCAGCTTCACGAGCACCTCGTCGCGCACGCTGTCGAACTTCGAGAGGATGATCGCGGGGTAGATCACCGGGCTGCCCACGGTGAGCCCCTGCGTCTTCATCCGGGAGAACTCCTGCTTCTTGTACGTCTGGAGCGACACGAGGAGCGACGCGACCTCGCTGTCGTACTTCAGCATCTGGCGGAAGACGGGCGAGTCGATCTCGCTCGTCATCTTGCTGCAGTCGACCAGGATGACGACGACATGGCTCTTCAGCAGCTGCTGAATGATTGGGCTCGCGGCCACGCCGGTTTCGATGAACTCTTGTACGTCCTCTCCCGAGACATCGTACGCGGCGAACGAGAGCTTCGCGAACGGATTGACCCAGTTCTTGTCCTTGAGCGAGGCGGGAAGGCGTCCCGATAGCGGC
>JASIEC010000003.1 GCA_030046135.1 Thermoplasmata archaeon
CCGGCAGCTCGCCGCCCGGTCCGGTCCCGGACTCGGGCTGGGGCCTCGCGTACGTCAACCTCGGCGTCGCGCTCGCGATCGGGGTCGCGTCGCTGCCGTACCTCTCCTCCGCCCTCCGGGCTGCGGCGACCCTCCTCGGGGGGACGTTGCCATGACCGCCGAGCTCTCAGGAAGCCGACCGACGGCATCCCCCCCGCAGCCCGGGTCCGAGACGGCCCTCGCGTACGCCGCCGCCGACGGCGCGTTCGCGATCTACAACGACTACGCCCAGGGGACGACCGTCCTGGTCCGCGGGTCGGAGCGCAGGGCCGAGGACGAGCCCACCGCGACGTGGGCGCCGGGGCCCCGCGGCCCTCGCCCGCTGAGCCCCGGGTCGCGCGTCGAGGGCTACGGGGTGTTCACGTTCCCCTACGGCCCGATCTCGATGGGTGTCCCCGAGGCCGGGAAGTTCGACGTGAGGACGTACGGGGAGCGGATCCTGGACCTCGTCCCCGTCGGCGGGTACAAGCGTCGAGGGCTCCGGGACTCGGTGATCGGTCTCCCGGTGGAGGATGCCGCGCTCCGGGTCGAGCGGATGGCCGGGAACGTCTCCGCGTCGCACGTCGCGGCGTTCCTCGCGGCGGCCGACAGCGCGGGGGGTCGCACCGCGAGCGCGGCGGAGCTCTGGACGCGGTGCCTTGCGCAGGAGCTCCAGCGGATCTACAACCATCTCCACGTGCTCGCGCGGGTCGCCGAAGCGGCGGCCCAGAACGTCGGCGTCGCCCAGACCCACGCGCTCGCCGAGGAGATCCTTCGGATCCAGGGGACGGTGTTCGGGCACCGCTGGCTGTTCGGGGCGCTGCTCCCCCACGGGCCCCGGCGCCGGCTCGAGAGCGCCGACCGCGCGGGGCTCGCGCGGGACCTGACGCGGCTGGCGGGGGAGTTCGAGGAGCTCTGGGGGCTGTTCCTCGAGTCGCGGACGTTCGTCGACCGGATCCAGGCGACGTGCGTCATCGACCGGGCCGAGGCGATCCGGTCGGGGGCGGTCGGTCCGACGCTGCGAGCCTGCGGGGTCGCCTGGGACGACCGGCTGAGGATCCCGACGCCGCCCTACAACGACCTGTTCGTGGCGCTCCCGAAGGAGACCGGCGGCGACGCGCTCGCCCGGGTCGCCGTCCGGGCCGCCGAGATTCGCGCGAGCTTCCTCGTGCTCGAGCAGCTCCTCGGCCGCTGGCCGCGGTCCCCGACGAGCGCCCACGACCCCGCGCCGGCGATCGCCCCCGGGCGGGCTATCGGCCGGGTGGAGGCGCCGAGCGGGGACCTCGTCTACGATGTCCGGATCGAGGGCGGGCGGATCGCCGGCCTCGATTTCCGGTCACCGAGCCAGGCGAACTGGCCGGTGTTCGCGGCCGGGATGCGCGACGCGGTGTTCACGGACTTCCATTTCGCCTTCGAGAGCTTCGGCCTCCTCTTCGCCGAAACGGACGGGTGAGGCCGTTGGCGAGCTGGATCGAGCGCTCGATCGCCCGCGGGATCCTCACGACCCGCTATCCGAGGACCGCGGCGAGCGAGGAGGAGGTGCCTCCGACCGGGAGGCCTCCCGTCGCCCCCGGGCCCCCCGGGTCGCTCGCGGCGGCGATCCCCACGTGTCCGGTCGGGGCGATCTCCGAGACGTCGGTCGACCGGGGGAAGTGCATTCGATGTGCCCGGTGCGTGCCGAGCGGCCTCGCCTTCGCCGGTCCGGTCGAAGCCGCGACTCGCTCGCGGGCCGAGCTCGCCGCCGACGCCCCGCTCGGGACGGAGCGGGCCGCTCCTCCGCTCGCCGAGTTCGGCCGATCGCTGCACGTCTTCCTGGTCGACGTGGGCAGCTGCAACGCGTGCAACCTCGAGGTCCTGGCGCTCGCGAACCCGTTCTACGACTCCCAGCGGCTCGGCATCTTTTTCACGAACTCGCCTCGCCACGCGGACGTCCTCCTCGTTGTCGGCGTCCCGACGCCCGAGATGGTCGACCCGCTGCGACGGGCGTACGAGGCGCTCCCCGCGCCGAAGGCGGTCGTCGCGGTGGGCGTGTGCCCGATCAGCGGGGGCGTCTTCGCCGGGACCCCGGGTCTCGCCGGGGTCCTCGCGGACATCCTCCCGGTGGACGTGTTCGTGCCGGGGTGCCCCCCGACCCCCGTCGCCGTGCTTGACGGGATCCTGACGCTCGCGGGCCGGGGCCGGTCCGCCGGGGGGCCCTGACGGTGGACCTCCCGGGAGCCGTCCTCACCGCCGCCGTTGTCGGGCTGTTCGCGGGAGCTCCGCTCTCGCTCGTCCACCGGAAGGTGGGGTACGGGGTGACGGCCGCGGCCTCGGGCCTCTGGCTCGCCGCGGCGGTCGCGACGTTCGTCGGCGGGACGGTCCAGGGGGTCGCGTGGACGGGCCCTCTCGGGGACCCCGAGTCCCTGCGCCTCGACGGGCTCTCCGCGTTCTTTGCCCTCGCGGCCTCCGTCGTCTGGATCGCCACGTCGGTCTACTCGCTCGCCTACGACGACCGCTCGTCGCCGTGGCTCGCGATCTGCTATGCGCTCACGCTCGGGTCGATCGCTCTCCTCGTCTCGTCGTCGAGCCTTCTGCTGTTCCTCCTCGGGTGGGAGACGATGACCCTCGCCTCGTACGGGATGATCCTCCAGGCCCACGGCCGCTCGGGCCGGGTCTTCTCGGCGGCGTTCGTCTTCCTCGCGTTCGGCGAGGCGAGCACACTGCTCGTCCTCGTCGCGGTCGCCGCCCTGAGGGTCCTCACGGGCTCGTTCGAGGAGGTCCCGGTCGTCGCGGGGTCGCTCGCGACGGCGGTCTTCGTGGC
>JASIEC010000039.1 GCA_030046135.1 Thermoplasmata archaeon
CTTCGAGAAAGAACGCTCTCCGCGCCGTCGCGCGGGGGTTCCGTCCCCGAACGCGCGCGTAGAGGACGGCCGCCGCGTCGGCGCGGCGCTACAGCAGCCCGACGTCGCGGCCCGCCGTGGTGAACGCGTCGATCGCGGTGCCGAGCTGGTCGTCGGTGAGCGCCGCGTTGAGGATCGTGCGGATCCGGGCCCGGTCCCGGGCGACCATCGGGAAGACGATCGGCAGCGCGAAGACGCCGAGCTCGAACAGCCGCTCGCTCATCCGCTTCGCGGCGCCGCTCTCCCCGACGAGGACCGGGGTGATCGGCGTCCGGCTCGCGCCGAGGTCGAAGCCGAGCGCGCGCATCTCGCTCTGGAACCGCCGGGTCCGCTCCCACAGCCTCTGGACGTGCTCGGGCTCGCTCTCGAGGACGTCGATCGCCGCGAGGCACGCGGCGGCGACCGCGGGAGGATGCGAGCCGCTGAGGAGCCAGGTCCTCGACCTGTTGTAGGCGAAGTCGACGAGATCCTTCGACCCCGAGACGTGCCCGCCGACGACGCCGAACGCCTTCGAGAACGTCCCCATCTCGGCCTGGACCCGGTCGCGGCCGAGGTGGAAGTGGGAGACGATCCCGCGCCCGCCCTCGCCGAGCACCCCTTCCCCGTGGGCGTCGTCGACGTAGACCATCGCGCCGTGCTCGGCGGCGAGCCCGGCGATCTCGGGGAGCGGGGCGATGTCCCCGTCCATCGAGAAGACCCCGTCGGTGACGACGAGGATCCGGCGGTACGCGGGCGCGTGACGCTCCGCCTCCCCGAGGACCCGCTCGAGATCGGCGGCGTCCGCGTGCCGGTAGACGGCGCGCTCGGCCCGGGCGAGGCGCAGGCCGTCGATGATGCTGCCGTGGTTGAGCTCGTCGCTCACGACGAGGTCCCCCTCGCCCACCAGCTGCGGGAGGAGCCCCGAGTTCGTCGCGAAGCCGCTCTGGTAGACGAGCGACGCCTCGGCGCGCTTGAACCGGGCGAGCCGGCGCTCGAGCTCGACGTGGAGGTCCATCGTCCCCGCGATCGGGCGGACCGAACCCGAGCCCGCGCCGTGGCTCCGAAGCGCGGCGACGGCGGCCTCGACGACCTTCGGGTGCGTCGAGAGCCCGAGGTAGTTGTTCGAGCAGAGCATCAGGACGCGCCGGCCGTCGATCGTGCAGCGCGGCGTGCTCGGGCCCGCGAGGACCTTGAGCTTCCAGTCGAGGTCCTGCGCGACGAGCTCGCGGACCTCCGCGCCGAGGAACGCCGTCGGGTCCCGGCCGGGGCTCACCAGCGGGCCTCCAGCGACACCTTCGCCGCCTGCTGGCTCTCGATCAACTCCATCGCCCGGGCGATCTCGGGGATCGGAAGGCGGTGCGTGATGATCGCGAGGACCTTCTCGCGGAACGCCGGTCGCGCGAGCAGGGACTTCACCTGGTACCACGTCTCGAACATCCGGCGGCCGAAGATCCCGTGGACCCGGGCCGCCCGGAAGACGATCGCCGAATCGACGTCGAGCGACGCCGACCGGTCGAACAGGCCGAGGAGCGACACCCGACCGCCCGGGGTCAGCGCCTCGAACGCGAGCGCGAGGGACTCGGGCCGCCCGGACATCTCGAGGGCGACGTCCGCGCCGCGCCCGCTCAGCTCCTCGCGGATCCGCCCCGCGAGGCCCTCGCGCTCCTCGAGGGGGTTGAAGACCCGATCGACGCCCATCGCGCGGGCGAGGTCGAGCCGGAGCGGGTTCACCTCGGTCGCGACGATCTTCTCCGCCCCGAACGTGCGCGCCGCGGCGATCGCGAGGAGGCCGATCGGTCCGCAGCCGGTGACGAGCACCTGCTTGCCGGCGAGATCCTCGACGCTGTCCTCCGGCAGCAGCGCGTGGACCGCGTTCCCGAGCGGCTCCTGGACGGAGGCGATCGCGGGATCGAGCGCGGGATCGTTCTTCCAGGCGTTCAGCGCGGGGAGGACCGCGTACTCCGCGAAGACGCCGTCGCGGTCGACGCCGAGGACCTCGACGTTCTCGCAGATGTGCATCTTCCCGGTCCGGCACTGGTAGCACGTCCCGTCGACGATGTGGGTCTCCGCCGAGACGTGGTCTCCCGGGGCGAGCCCCCGGACCCCGTCGCCGACGCGGACGACCTCGCCGCTCAGCTCGTGGCCGACGACGAGCGGGAGCCGGCGGAGGCGGCTCTCGGCCCACCGGTTCCATTGCCAGATGTGGACGTCGGTGCCGCAGACCGAGGAGGCCCGGACGCGCACGAGGACCTCGCCCGCGCGCGGCACCGGGTCCGGGACGGTGGCGATCTCGCCCCCCGGCGCGCGGCGCCGCTTGACGACCGCCTTCACCTCGACCGAGGCGCGCGAGCGAGGGAGGCTCCTTAACGGTTCGTGTCCGGCGCGGAGCCCGTCGGTTACCCGGTCCCTATCGAGGGGGTAAAGAAGGGTGCGGACCCTTGTCGCTAGCGGAGACGATGCCCGCGAACGGCGCCCCCGAGCTCCCCGCTCCCCGGAGCCCCCCGCGGCTCTGGACCGTCGCCGAGGCGGACGCCCGGATCGTGGCGCTCGCCGATCTCCTGCCCAAGCTCCGCGAGTGGGCCGAGCGGCTCGCGGAGGTCCGCGCGGGGCTCGGGCGGCTCACGTCGTTCTGGGGCCCGGAGCTCCCCTCCTCGGATCACGCCGACCACGCGCTCGCCGTCCGGCTCGCCAGCGAGGAGAAGAACCTGCTCCGGCGGCTCGACGAGGGCCTCGGCTCCCTCGCGGCCGAGGGGATCGAGGTGAAGGACCTCGAGGCGGGGCTCGTCGACTTCTACTCGCTCGTGGACGGCGAGCTCGCCTACCTCTGCTGGCAGCGGGGCGAGCCCTCGGTCCGGTTCTGGCACTCTCTCACCTCGGGGTTCCGGGGTCGCCGACCCCTGCCCGCCGCGTCGCCGGCGGTCGCGAGCGGCGTCGCCGGTCCGAGGAGCGCCCCGGGCTAGACCGCGGCGACGGCCCCGTCGACGAGCCCGATCTCGCTCGCCCGGAGCGTGAGGACGAACGCGCCCAGCCCGCCCGCGATCGCCGTCGCGGCCGTCGCGAGCGGGAAGATCGTTCCGAGCGACAAGAGGAGGAGCGTCACCGGCGCCGCGACGCCCGCCGCTCCGCCGACGACCCCGACCGCCGGCCGGTCCTCGCGGAGGGTCAGGAGGCCCGCGGCCGCGCAGACGATCGAGATCACGAACAGGAGCGCCGCCTCCCCCCCGACGTACGCGACGAACGTCTCGAGGTCGGGGAACGGGCTCAGCGTCACGTTCGTGCCGTTCGCGGCTCCCCCCGGCGCGAGCCCGACGACGAGCCCCTGCGAGCCCGCGTCGTAGACGGGCGAGACGAACGACAGCACCTCGACCGGGGAGTACCCGCCGAGGGTGATGTTCAGCGTGAACCCGCCGCTCGGGACCCCCGAGAACGCGAATGTCCCACCGCCCCCGGTGATCGCCGGCGCCCGGGCCGGTCCCTCGTCGGTGAGGAGGACGCGAGCGCCCACCGCCGGCGTCGTCGATCCGCCGGGGAGCTCTCGCACGATCTCCCCCGAGACGACGTAGGTGCTGGCCACCGTCGCCCGGACGCCCTCGTAGATGAGGACCCCCGCGGAGGCCGCCGCGAGCACGGCGACGAGCGCGAGCGCGACGGCGACGATCGGTCGGGCGCGCCATCGGCGGGGCCGCGGGATCGGGAGCGCGGGATATAGCCCGGGGAGCACCTCCCAGGAGTAGAGGGGCGGCAGGTCCCGGGGGGCGACGACCGGGACGGGGACGGCGCAATGCGGGCAGGGAACCCACTGGGTCGGCGGCGACGGCGCGGGGGTGACGGTGATCGCCGTGCCGCACGCCGGGCAGCGGATCGAGACCGCGGGCGAGGCCATCGCGCGAAACCGAGCGCCCCGGGGGTCTTAGCGTTGCGTCGAGCGCTCGGCAAGGCACACCCCCGGCTGGCGGGCGTCGACGACGGGGCGTTCGACCGGGGCGACCGCGTCGCGCCGATCGCCGCGGTCGTCGTCTCGCTGCCCGACGCGGTGGAGGCGGTCGGCCTCTCCCGGGTCCGGGTCGACGGTCGCGACGGGACCGCGCGGGTCGTCGCCCTCCTGCGCGCCGTCGGGCCGCCCGAGGGGGTTCGGGCGATCCTGGTCGACGGGCCGGTCGTGGGCGGCTTCAACGTGCTCGATCTCGATGCGATCCGCCGGACGCTCGGCGTACCCGTGATCGCGGTGACGCGCCGCCGGCCCGAGTTCCCGAGGATCCGCGCCGCGCTCCTCCGGTGGTTCCCCCGGACCGCGCTCGCCCGGTACGCCCTGCTCCGTCGGCACCGCCTCGTCCGGGTGCCGACCGGCGGCGCCCCGATCTGGGCGGCGGCGAGCGGGTGCACGGGCCGGGACGCGGTCGCGATCGTCCGACGGGCGATGGTCCGGGGGTACTGGCCGGAGCCGCTGCGGCTCGCGCACCTCGTCGCGTCGGCCGCCCGAGCGGCCCCCGGCCCCCGCGGACGAACGTTTAAGGGGAGCCGCCGCGGTCCCCGAGCGGGGCCTGTAGCTTAGCCTGGAGAAAGTACTGGCCTTCTAAGCCAGAAGTCTCGGGTTCAAAGGTCCGGGGGCCGACCCCCCGGGCGGAAACTCCCGACAGGCCCGCCTCCTCGGCCCTAGGCGATCCCGACGTCGCGCGAGCACGACTCGCAGAGGAGCGACGGCGATCCGGGGAGGACCGGACGCCCGCAGAGCGGGCACGTCGCCCTCGCCTCCGCCGCCGCGAGCAGCTCCTGGACGCTCGAACGGAGCGCGGGGGAGCTGGACAGGGCGCCCGACGGGGCCCCGCCATCCGCGGTCTCCGGCGCCGGGAGGAACGCCTCGAGGCGGGGGTGGTAGAGGCCGGTCCGAGGATCGAACGCGACGACCCTCTGATCGACGAGCCCCGCGAGGGCGGAGTCGACGAGCTCGCGGACCCCCCCGAAGATGTGCGCGAGCTCGACCGTCGTGAGCCCGTTCGACTCGACGATCACCTCGAGGCACCGGCTCGCGAGCAGCGAGAGGTTCCCCGCGCCGACCCGATGGTCGACCCCCCAGGCGACGCGGGAGCTCCGCGGGACGCGGCGGGCCGCGGAGAGCCGACCGGCCCTCGGATCGGCGAGCAGCGAGCCGTGGACGAGATCGAGCTCGAACCGGACCCGTTCCTCCGCGAGGTAGAGGAGGATCGCGACCGAGAACGGGAGGACGGGCAGGGCCCGGCAGATCGCGAACCCCTGCGACGCCGAGCCGATCATCCGCGGCAGCTCGGGCCGGGGCCCCCCGGGCGCCGCGCGGTCGGCGTCCCCCCGCGCCCGAAGGAGGTGGTGCTCGCGGAGGAGGACCCTCGCGATCGCGCGGGCCGGCGGGCCCCCGCCGGGCGGGTGGAGCTCGGCGGAGCCGTCGTCCTCGAAGGCGATCCGCTCGAACGGGACGAGGAACTCCCAGCCGGGGCCGCCCGCGGCGGTCCCCGTCAGGACCAGCTCGCCCCGCTCGAACCGCGCGTCCGGGTGCGCGAGGGCGGCGTAGAGCGAGGAGAACGGACGCCCGTCGATCGTGAGCGCGATCGGTCCGATCGTGGGCCGCCGCCGGGCGGCGAACTCCTCGTACGCCCGGCCGAGCGATCGACGGGCCGGGACATCGAACCGCTCGTGGCCGAGCGCCGATGCGAACCCCTCGATCTCAGGCAGGGATACGACCGGCACGGAGCCGCTTCTCCTCGCCCACGAGGCGGTAGAGAGAGATAAAGCGCTGAGCCATCGCCGTGAGCGACCCGTGCTCGCGCACCCAGGCGAGCCCGCCGTCCGCGATCCGGCGGCGCTCGTCGGCGTCGGCGACGAGCCCGGCGACGGTCGCGGCGAGGGACTCGGGCGAGCGCACGTCGGCGGCGATCCCCGTCGCGCCCGGGCGGACGACCTCGGAGGCGCCCCCCTCCGCCGGCGCGACGACGGCCGCGCCGCAGGCCATCGCCTCGAGGAGCGCGACGCTCGAGGTGTCGCTGGTCGACGGAAGGACGAACAGATCGCTCTGCCCGAGGAGGGCGGCCTTCTCCTCCTCGGCGACCGGCCCGACGTAGCGGACCCGGGCGTGGAGCTCCGGCTCCCGCGCGAGGCGCTCGCGGACGCGGTCCCTCTCGGGGCCGGTCCCGCCGACGAGCGCGACGAACTCGCTCGACCGGGCGGCGAGTCGGACGGCGTCGAGGAAGCGATGGATCCCCTTGTCGACGGTGAGCCGGCCGAGGTACGTGACGAGGGGGAGGTCCGGGAGGCCGCAGCGCTCGCGCCAATCCGGGACCCTCGCCCCGGGGTGGAACCGGTCGACGTCGACCCCGTTCGGGATCACCTCGACGGGGTGGCGGAACGCCTTCCGGGAGCTCTGGAGGAGCGCCGCCCGGGCGGCCTCCGAGGGAGCTGTCGCGGAGTCGCAGCGCAGGTACGTGCCGAGGTTGTACCACCAGGCGATCCGGAAGAACAGGGGGACGAGGAACTTCTGCGGGACGCTCGCCCGCATCTCGCGGAGGTTCGTGTGGAACGTACCGACGAGCGGCTGGCCGAACCGGCGGGCGGTGAGGAACCCCATGCTGCCGACCGGCCCCGGGGTGTGCAGGTGCACGACGTCCGCGTCGCCCGCGCCGATCGCCTCTCGGATCAGCCCGAACGGGAACACCGGCCAGCGGTACTGCCCGTACAGCGGCACGGGCAGCGAGCGGAGGCGACGGACGTGGACGCCGTCGACCGTCGTCTCGGACGTTGGGGCCCCGGCCGACGGGCTCGCCGTCAGCACCCGGACCGAGTGGCCGAGCTGAACGAGCGTCCTCGCGAGGCCCCCCGTCACCGAGGCGACGCCGTCGCGCTGCGGGAGATAGGAGTCGGTGAAGAAGGCGATCTTCATCGAGCGAGACCCGGGCCCGGGGCGGCCGCGCCGTCGGGCGGGGGGTCCGACCGGCTCACGTCCCGCCGACCACCTGGCCGAACGCCCGCTCCAGCCGGCTCGCCTCCTTCCCGTCGAGCGCCCGGACGTCGAAGGAGACGAGCAGCGCCGAGCCGGTCCGCTGCACCTGCTCGACGAGCCAGTTGACGAACCGGAACGTGAGCTCGGGCCCGTCCTCCGTGACGAAGAACTCGAGCGCGTCGACGTAGACGAGCGCCCCCTCCTCGGTCGGCGCCTTGAGCCGGCCTCCGACCTCGCCCGGGGTCAGGCGACCGGAGGCTCCCCCCCCGGCGTCCCGGACCGAGATCACGGTCGTCCGCTCGGGCGGGACGAAGCCGAGGTCGGGCGGACGGAGCGAGACGACCGCGACGCGGGGGAAGCGAGCGGCCTCGCTCCGCAGGATCTCGAGGGCGCGACGGGGCCGCTCCTCGCGGACAAGCAGGGTCCGGCCCCGCTCGAGGGCGGGCGACGGCGCGGTCCGGGCCGACTCCTCGGGCCGGGGGGGCGCGGTCCCGAGCAAGCGGTGCGGCGGTCCCCAGACGGTCCGACGCGGCGGCGAGAGGAGCGCCCGCCGCTTCACCTCGACCTCCTCCGAGAGACGGGCGAGCCGCCCCTGGACGAGCATCCGGACCTCCTGCGGGGTGTGCCCTCGGGTCAGGTGCTCGAGGACCTCGCGCAGCGCCCCCCGGACCCCCTCCTCGTAGCCGGCGGCGTACGTGCGGGCGTACTCCTCGTCCGCCGGCGGCTCGCCGGCAGCGACGCCCGGCTCGACCTTCCGCTCGGGAGCGTTCACGCCTTCGCCCGCTCCGGGGCGGGCGCCTCGCGGGGGACGGGGGCCGTCCGGCCGCGGGGCGGCGCGGGGTCGTCCTCCGTCCGCGGGGAGAACTTGTAGCCGTAGTGGATCACGCCGGCCTTCCCCTCCTCGCGGAGCTTGCGGAACGTCGCGCGGACGGGGAGGCCGATCGCGACCTCCCCGGGCTCCACGTCGACGATCTGCCCGGTGAGGACCGGCCCCTCGGGGGTCCGGACGAGCGCGAGGACGTACGGGACCTGCATCTCGAACCCCTCCGCCGCCTCGTGGACGACGGTGAACGACTCGACCTCCCCCTCGCCCGAGAGCTGGAACGGGGCCATCTTCCCGATCGACTGGCGATGGTGGGTGCACGTCGGGCAGACGACGCGGGGCGGGAACGACACCGTCCCGCACGTCGCGCACTTCGAGCCCCCGAGGTTGTAGCGGCGCGGCGTCTCGCGCCAGAACCGTGCGATCGACATCGTCCTCCTACCCGGCCCTCGCGAGGAGGTGCACCACCGCGGTCGCCCCCGTCCCGCCGAGGTCGTGCGCGAGGGCGAGGTCCGTCGCGGGCGCCTGGCGCTCCTTCGCGTCGCCGCGCAGCTGGCGCACGAGCTCGACGACCTGCGCGACGCCGACCGCCCCGAACGGGCGCCCCTGGGCCTTGAGCCCGCCCGACGGGTTGACCGAGACCCGCCCGCCGAGGGCGAACTGGCCCGACGCGAAGTCGGGGCCGGCGCGCCCCTTCTCGGAGAAGCCGAGGTCCTCCACCGCGAGGAGCGCGCTGATCGAGTAGCCGTCGTGGACCTCGGCGACACCGACGTCCTTCGGGCTCCGGCGCGCCCGCGAGAAGGCGGCCCGGGCCGCGGCGACCGTCGCGTCGTTCGCCGTGACGTCCCGGCGGTGATGGAGGGCCATCGTGTCGCAGGCGACCTCGCTGGCGCGGATCTGGATCGGTGTGTCGGTGTGCCGGCGCGCCCCCTCGAGCGGCCCGAGGACGACCGCCGCCGCGCCGTCGGAGAGCGGGGCGCAGTCGAAGACACCGAGCGGCTCGGCGACGGGCGCGGCCCCGAGGACCTGCTCGACCGTGACCCGGTTGCGGAAGTGCGCGTTCGGATTCTTCGAGCCCATCTCGTGGGCCTGGACGGCGACGTGCGCGAGCTGCTCCCGGGTCGTCCCGTAGAGGTGCATGTGGCGCCGCGCGACGAGCGCCCAGAGCGACGGGAGCGTCGCGCCGAAGACGACCTCCCACTCGTGGTCGGCGGTCGAGCTCACGATCTGGCTCGCGGTCGAGTCCGGGACGTCGGTGAGCTTCTCCGCGCCGCCGACGACGACGTAGTCGTAGAGCCCGCTCGCGACGGCGAGGAACCCCTGGTGGAGCGCGAGGCCGCCCGAGGCCCCGCCGCCCTCGATCCGGACGGCGGGGAGGTGGCGGCCCGCGAGCCCCGCGTAGTCGAGGATGAGGGGCGCGATGTGCTCCTGCTCCAGGAGGCCCCCGCTTGCCATGTTGCCGAGGAACAGGCCCCCCAGGTTCTCGGAGGCGAGCTTCGCGTCGACGAGCGCCTGGAGCCCCGCCTCGATCCCGATCTCGCGGAACGAGCGGTCCCACAGCTCCCCGAACTTCGTCTGGCCGACCCCGAGGACCGCGACGTCGCGCATCGCCTAGCCCTCGGCGAGGTGGATCTTCCCGCGGAACTTCGCGTACACCGCGTACGGGATCTCGACCCCGTGGTCGAGGTACCACTGGACGGCCCGCCCGTGGTTGCGGTCGAAGTCGACGAGCGCGTCGGTCGTCTCGAGGTCGAACGCGTCCGAGCCGGCGCCGCTCCCGTAGCCGACCATGAGGATCCGCTCGCCGGCGCCCGCGTGGTCGAGGACGTTCGCGAGCCCGAGGAGCGCCGCGGCCGAGTAGGTGTTGCCGATCCGCGGGGTGACGAGGCCGTAGCGCATCTGCGCCTCGGTGAAGCCGAGCTGCTTGCCGACCCTCTGCGGGAACTTCCCGTTCGGCTGGTGGAAGACGACGTGCCGGTAGTCCGAGGGGGAGGCGCCGACCGCCTCCATCATCCCGCGGGCGCACTCGGTGACGTGGCGGAAGTACGCCGGCTCGCCGGTGAAGCGGCCCCCGTGGCTCGGGTACCGCTGGCCCTCCCGGCGCCAGAAGTCCGGCGTGTCGGTCGTGTACGACCGCGTCGCGTGGACCCGGCAGATCACCCGGTCCCGCCCGATCACGAACGCGGCGCCGCCCGCGCTCGCCGAGTACTCGAGGGCGTCGCCGGGGGCCCCCTGCGACGTGTCCGTCCCGATCGCGACCCCGTAGCGGATCATACCGGAGCCGACGAGGCCGAGGCACGTCTGGATCGCCGCGGTCCCGGCCTTGCAGGCGAACTCGAAGTCGGCGGCGGTGAGGTTCGGGGTGGCGCCGACCGCCTGGGCGACGACCGTCGCGGTCGGCTTGACCGCGTACGGGTGCGACTCCGAGCCGACGTACATCGCGCCGATCTGCTGAGGGTCGATCGCGCCCCGGACGAGCGCCGTGCGCAGCGCCTCGGTCGAGATCGTGATCGTGTCCTCGTCGGGCGCGGGGACGCTCTTGCGCTCGACGTTGAGCCCCTGGCCGACCGTCGCCCCGTCGGAGCCCCAGACGCGGCCGATCTCCGACGGCGTGATGCGGTACCGGGGGACGTACGCTCCGTAGCTCACGATCCCTGCTTCCATCCACCGACCTCCGTGTCTCCTAGACCTCCTCGAGCCGCTCGAGGACCGCGGGGGCGTTGAGCGGCGACGTGAGGAGCGGGATGTTCTCGACCTCGGAGAGGCGGACCGCGAGCGGATCGATCTTCCCCGGGTTCGCGAAGACGACCGCCGCCGGCTTCAGCGGGTGGGCCCGGATCGCGACCATCGGCGAGCGGCCGTAGCGCACGTTCGCGAAGATGAGGGCCCGCTGGGTCGTCCAGCCGTACACCTCGACGAACCGCGTCGCGTCGATCGAGAGGATCGCCCGCGGCGCGTCGATCACGGTGAAGCCGTGGATGTCCCGGTGCAGGTCGACCCGGCTCACGGCCCGCGCGTCGAGGTGCCCCGCCAGCTGGCGGAGCGGCATCGACACCGCGAACTCCCGCATGCCGAGGATCCCGTCGGAGCGGGGCCGCCCGACGAGCCTCTGGCCTACCCGGCCGCCGTGGCGCGCGTCGAGGGCGACGAGCGCGTCGACGTACCGGTGGATGAACCCCGCGCCGGGGCTTCGTCGGCGCTCGGCCTCGTAGTCGCTCACCACGGACGGGACGGTCTCGAGCTCCTTCGCCAGGTCCCGCTGCGAGATCTCGAAGTCCTCGCGCCACTTCCGCAGCGTCCGGCCGGGGTGAGGAGAGAGGACGACCTCGCCCGCGATCTTCTCGCGGATCTCGGCCTCCACGGGCGGGAACGAGGAATCCCCGGTATAAATCCCTGATTCTCCTGTCGTCCGGGGCCTTCGACATGTGCCGATGGAGCTGCCCTCCGTCGGGGCGTCGGAGAGATGGACCGGGCGAGAGTTTCCGTCCCCGGGGCGGGCCCCCGGGGGCGTTTGAACTCGCGACCTCTACCTTGCCAAGGTAGCGATCTTCCGCTGATCTACCGGCCCACCGCGCCCGCCGTGCCGGGCGCTGGAATAACGTCTTCGCGCGGCGTGCGAGGTCGAGCCAAACGCTTAACTCCGACCCGCCTGCTCGTCGCGCCGATGGCCGAGGGGGCGGGGTCCGGCGAGCCGATCGACGTGCTCGTGAAGAGCACCCGGGACCTCCTCCGCCCCGAGGAGCTCGTCCGCGAGGCGACCCGCGAGATCGTCAAGGACGAGATCCGGCGCCACCTCGAGAAGACGCTCAAGGACGACCCCAAGCTCGACCACGACCTCCGCGACGCGGTGCGCGACCTCCTGTCGGCCCGGGCCCACGAGTACGCCGCCCTGGTCCGGGTCGGGACCGCGACGGCGCGGCTCGGCCTCGCCGCCCTCCCGCCCGAGGTCCGCAAGGAGCTCACGAAGGGGCTCATGGACCTCCTGTCGAAGGAGCTCGGGGACATCGTGGAGCGGTCGCTGTAGATGCCGCGCCTCACCGCCGACGAGGTCCGGATCTTCGAGCTGAAGCGCGTCGACGTCGAGGGCGCGATCGTCATCGACGGGTTCCCCTCGGTGGGGCTCGTGAGCTCGATCGTGGCGAACTATCTCGTCGACACCCTCTCCATGGAGCAGATCGGGATCGTCGAGTCCCCCGCGTTCCCCACGGTCTCGCTCGTCCGGAACGGCAATCCGCAGCATCCCGTCCGGATCTACGCCGGACGTCCGAAGGCGGACCGGGCCGGTCGAGGGGCGGACAAGCTGGTCGCGTTCGTCTCGGAGTTCCATCCGGCCCCCGCGATCATCCACCCGCTCGCGACCGCGATCCTCGACTGGGCCGAGGAGCAGAAGTGCTCGCTGCTCGTCTCGCCCGAGGGCCTCATGGTCGAGGCGCCCCCCGCGCCGGCCCGGGGGCCCCGGGCGCCCCGGCTCGGGGACGTGAAGGTCTACGGCATCGCGAGCACCCGCAAGGCCCGGGAGCTCTACATCGAGCCGAACATGATCCCGTTCGCGGAGGGCGTGATCACGGGGATCGCGGGGGTCCTGCTCAACGAGGGCCACCGGAGGGACTTCGACGTCCTCACGTTCCTCGCCGAGGCCCAGCCCGACTA
>JASIEC010000040.1 GCA_030046135.1 Thermoplasmata archaeon
CGAGCGCTTGATCAGGCTGACCGCGCGGGCGGGACCGTGCGCCAGCGCCGCCGCGTAGGCCTGGACGTCCTTCGCCCAGCTCTCCTTCGGGTAGACGTAGTTCACGAGGCCGATCTGCAGCGCCTCCTCCGGGCTCAGGAGGCGGCCGGTGACCATGAGATCGAGCGCCCGGGCCGTGCCGATCAGGCGGGGGAGGCGCTGCGTGCCGCCGGTCCCGGGCAGCACGCCCAGGTTCACCTCGGGCAGCCCGATCTTACCGGAGTCCCTCGCCATGATGCGGAGGTCGCAGGCGAGCGCGATCTCCAGCCCGCCGCCGACGGTGTGGCCCGGCAGCGCGGCGATGACGATCTTCGGGGTCTGCGCGAACTTGTTCAGCGTCTCCTGGCAGTGGAGGCAGAACATCGCCTTGTAGTCGGGCTGGCTCGCGCGCAGCATCTCGATGTCCGCCCCTGCGCTGAAGAAGCCGGGGAGCGTGCTCGCGAGGACGAGGACGCGGGCGTCGTCGTTGAACCGGAACTCCTCGACCGCCGCGTCGAGCTCGCGCATCATGTCGAGGTCGTACGTGTTCGCCTTCGGCTTGCCGATCTCGATGTAGCCGACGTGGTCGTCGATCCGCGTCCGGACGTACTTTCCCTGCATCGTCGCGACACCCCTGAGAGGCCGGGGGACGCCACCGCCCGGGAGGGATAAGATGCACGGCGGACCGGGGCTCGCCGGCCCGCTCAGCCCCGGTCGCGCCCCCGGACCCGCTCCTCCGCGTCACCCCGCGCGGAGCCGACGACCACCCGGTCGGCGAGGCCGACGAACAGGCCGGTCTCCACGACCCCCGTTCGGTCCCGGAGCTCGCGATCGGTGCGCGAAGGGTCGGCGATCGGGCGGGCCGGTCGGAGGTCGAGGATCTCGTTGCCGTTGTCGGTCGTGAACGGGGCCCCGTCCGTCCGGGCGCGGAGCGCGACCGCGAACCCGGCCCGCTCGAGCTCCCGGGCGAGGACCGGGCGCGCGAACGGGACGACCTCGACGGGCACGGCGGCCCGCTCGCCGAGCGCGCCGACGAGCTTCGTGGGGTCCACGAGGACGACGAGCCTCTCGGAGAGCCGAGCGAGGAGCTTCTCCCGGAGAAGCGCCCCGCCGCCGCCCTTCGTCAGATCGAGCGCCGGGGACACCTCGTCGGCCCCGTCGAGCATCACGTCGAAGCGGTCGTCGGCGCGCAGGGGACGGACGGGAAGGCCGACCTCGCGCGCCAGCGCCTCGGTCGCCTTCGAGCTCGCCACGCAGTCGAACGCCTCCCGGGGGTATCGCTCCCGGAGCGCCCGGACCGCGTGGGCCGCCGTCGAGCCCGTGCCGAGGGCGAGCCGGGCGCCGGGCCGGACGTACCGCTCGACGGCGAACCGGGCCGCCGCGCGCTTGGCGGCGTCGAGGTCGTCGGCCACGCCGGGGCGAACCGTCCCACCCTGAAGAAGGCGGCGCCCGGGGTCAACATCCATAAGTCCCGAGCCCGCTCGGGGTCGCGATGCCGTCCGCCGGCGGGCCCCTCGCTCCGGTCGTCGTCTCGATCGGCGGCTCGGTCCTCCTCACCGGCGAGCGGGACGCCGATTACCTCGGGGAGCTCGCGAAGCTCCTCGCGAGGCGAGGGGCGGCCGGACCGCTCGTCGCGACGACCGGGGGAGGACCGACCGCCCGCCGCTACATCGAGATCGGCCGGGCGCTCGGCCTCACGGACGTCGAGCTCGACGAGATCGGCATCGACGTGACGCGCCTCCACGCCCGTCTCCTCGCGAGCCGGATCGGGCCGCCCACGCCGTCGCACCCCCCGTCGACGGTCCGGGAGGCGGTGGAGGCGGTCCACCGGAGCTCGCCCGTGATCCTCGGAGGCACCGAGCCGGGCCACACCACCGACGGCGTCGCAGCGCTCCTCGCGGTCCGGCTCCGGGCGTCCCGCGTCGTGAACGCCACCGACGTCGCGGGGGTGTACGACCGGGACCCGAGGGGCCATCCCGAGGCGCGACGGCTCGACCGGCTCTCCTGGACCGAGTTCCGGACGATGGTCGAGGCCGGCGCGAGCGGGACCCCGGGCCAGACGTTCGTCTTCGACCGCCTCGGGGCCGACCTGCTCGCGCGCGCCAGGATCCCGCTCCACGTCGTCGCGGGCCGGGACCTGCGGAACCTCGAGGCGGCCCTCGCCGGCGTCGCCTTCGAAGGGACCCGGATCGAGGGCTGAGCCCGCTCGGTCCACCGCGCTTATACCGTCCGACGGGTCGGAGCCGCGTGCCCCGCCTCGTGTTTCTCGGGCCGCCCGGCTCGGGGAAGGGGACCCAGGCTCCCGCGCTCGCCCGGGAGCTCGGGGTGCCCCACCTTTCGACCGGGGACATCCTCCGGGCCGCGGTCGCCGCCCGCACCCCGCGGGGCCTCGAGGCGGAGGACCACATCCGGGCCGGACGTCTCGTCCCCGACCCGCTCGTCCTCGGCCTCCTGCGCGAGCGGCTCGCCGCGCCGGACGCCCGGACGGGATTCCTGCTCGACGGCTACCCCCGGAACCTCGCCCAGGCCCGCGCGCTCGAGGGGCTCGCCCGGGTCGACCGGGTCCTGTCGTTCGAGCTCCCCGAGGAGCGGCTCGTCGAGCGGCTCGCGGGCCGCCGGATCTGCCCGGCGTGCGCCTCGGTCTACAACGTCGCGACGGCCCCCCCGCGTACCCCAGGCCGGTGCGACCGGGACGGCGCGGAGCTCGTCCAGCGCCCCGACGACCGGCCGGAGGCGGTCTCGAAGCGACTTCGGGTGTTCGCCGAGGAGACGGCCCCCCTCCTCGCGCACTACCGGGAGCTCGGCCTCCTCCGGGCGATCGATGCGTCCGGTCCCCCCGGGACCGTCGCCGAGCGCCTCCGTCGTGAGGTCGCCGACCTGATCCCCGCGACGTCTTCCTCGCCGGCCCCGCCCCGCCGGGCCGCCTGAGCCGGCGGGCCGTCGCAGGGTTTATACCTCGCGCGCCGTCCGTTCTCTCGTCCCGGCTTAGCTCAGTGGTAGAGCGGGGGACTGTAGGCGAGACTGCCGGAATCCCCGGCGGCCCCCGTGGAGATCCTCAGGTCGCCTGTTCGAGTCAGGCAGCCGGGACCTGAGGGTTCGGATCCGCCGGGGGCCCCGGCGTTCAGGGAGGGGACGGGGCGACCGAGCGCGTCTCGGCGAAGTCGAGCAGCCGGTGCCAGGCGTCCTCGCAGGCGTCGGCGTGCTCGGCCGAGCTCCGGTCGAAGAAGCTGTGGGGCGCCCCCTCGTACGTCTTCGACTGGACGTCGACCCCGCGCTCGCGGACCTTCCTCGCGAACTCCTCGAACTCCGAGGCGGGCGTCGAGTCCTCCCCCGCGAGCAGCATGAGCAGGGGGGACCTCATGCGGGGGATCGCCGCGCCGGCCCGCTTCATCGGCTGGCCGCCGTAGAAGCCGATGCACCCCGCGAGCCCGAGCCCCGACGCGGACTGGCGCCAGGAGGCCGAGCCCCCGAAGCAGAAGCCGACGGTGAAGATCGCCGCGGAGCCCCCCGGGAGGCGCTGGCGCAGGAGCTCGACGCACGCCGCCACGTCGATCCCGATCGTCTCGGGGGTCGTGCGGTCGATGTGGGACCGGTACTCGAACCCCTCCCCCCGATCGCCCGACGGGGCGGTCCGGCCGAAGTAGTCCATCGCGACCGCCACGAACCCGGCCTCCGCGAACCTCGCGGCGAGGTCCTTGTAGAACGGATGCAGGCCCCGGACGTCCGGCAGGATCACGATCCCCCGGCGGGTGGGGAGCGCCGGCTCCGCGACGAACGTCGCGACCCGGGTCCCGTCCCGGGCGGTCAGCTCGAGGTCCGCGCACGGCCCGAGGGCCCCCCGGACCGGGGGGTACGGCGCGAGGGATCGGTCGGTGTGGCACATTGCCCGCCGAACGGGGACCGGTTCTTAGGGGCGTCGGGCGACGGAGCGGGGGCGGGCGGGATGCGGTTGTCGGGATTCGAACCCGAGTAGGTAGCTTGGGAAGCTACCGTCCTAACCACTAGACCACAACCGCGCGACCGACCGGAGGTCGGCCGCTACATACGGTTTCGCCGGGGCCCCCGTCTCTACAGGAGCAGGCCGACCGATTCGTCCGGGATCGACGGGGCGCTCGAGAGGAGGTCCCCCTTCGAAACGAGCCCCTCGGCGGCCCGGCTGACGAACCCCGCGCTCTGCAGGATCCGCCGGGCGCGCGCGAGGTCGGTCGTGGAGAGGGCGACGAGCGGCTGGTTCCCCTCGCGCGCGACCAGGATCGCGACGCTGAGGAGGTTCACCTTCTCCCGCGCGAGGACCTCGAGGACGCGGAGGAAGCTCCCCGCGCGGTCCTCGAGCCGGACCGCGAGCATCTCGCGGACCTCGGGGTCGTAGCCGGCGGCGGCGAGGAGCTTGACGGCCCGCTCGGGGTCGCTCACGATGAGGCGGACCCGGCCGTCGCCCGCGGTGGAATCGACGCTGATCGCGGCGAGGTTGATCCGTTCCTTCGCGAGCGCGCGGGCGACCCCGGCGAGGGCCCCCGGTTTGTTGGGGAGGGTGAGCGAGATCTCGCGCAGCGTCATCTCCGACCCCTCCGAGGGCCGCCGGAACTTTACGTTCGCGCTGCTGCCGCCGGCGAGCCCGCGTATGTATTTATACCCGAACCCGGCCTAAGTTCGCCTGCTTCGGCGAGGACCGGGGCATCTCAGGATGCGGCGAGCCAACCTCGGTCGACGGATCCGTCGGTCCCCGCGGCGGGGGCGATTCCGCCGGGGCCGTCGGGGGGTCGTCAGTGTCATCGGGACGCTCCTCGCCCTGCTCGTCTTCTTCGCGCTCTTCGGGATCTTCCTGACCCAGTACCTCCCGCTGTGGATGACCGACAACGAGTCGGAGCTCACGAACGAGGCGGAGTCGTCGCTCGCCATGCTGAAGGCGGGGATCGACACCCAGTGGGCGTTCGACGGCCCGCCGGAGTACACCGTGCCGTTCACGATGAGCTCCCAGGCGGTGCCGCTCCTCGCCCAGCCGACCGGGGCGATCCTCTCGCTCCTGCCCCCGTACTGCGTGGGTGGCTTCAGCTCCACGACCCCGGGCAAGCCGGTCGAGCCCCAGAACTGCGTCTACGAGTACCTCTCCCTCACCTCGAGCGGCACGCTGACCCAGAACCACTCGTACGCGGTCTGGTCGGCCTCCGGGAGCGTCGAGCTCCAGATCCCGAACCGCTACTACACGCCCCAGACGTTCTTCTTCGAGGACGACGGCCTCATCCAGTCGCAGCCGGGCGGGCACCAGTGGATGCTCCTCCCGCCGACGCTCAACGTGAGCCGGGTCGGGACGAACGTCACCGTCCGCGACACGTTCCTCGAGGTGTTCACGAACTCTTCCGAGTTCATCGGGCAGGGGACCGAGGACCTCACGAGCCACCTCCTGTTCTCGAACGTCGTGAGCTCGGCGGACCGGTTCGTCTCCGGCACCACGAGCGAGCCGTTCACGGTCACCTACACGGTCGGGACCCTCAACCTCTGCGCGTGGTACGGCTACCTCTCGGGGCTCAAGAACGCGAGCGTGAACGAGACGAACCCGACCGGCACGATCACCCTCTCGGTGCTGAACGATACCACCTCGATCGCGCCCCCGTTCGCGAGCGGCGTCTGCACGAACAGCGACAAGGTCACCTACGACCTCACCCTCACGATCCCGAAGGTGACGTACGCCTCGCTGTTCTCGGCCGGGGTCCAGCTGAGCCTCAACGTCGGAGGGGTCTAGCCGTGGCCTCCGAGTCGGTCCGGGTGCGGGTCCCGCGGGGCCAGACGGGCGAGGGCCGCCGGCGCGCCGCCGCGCGGACGCCGACCCCCCAGGACCTCCCCGGGACGTTCATCACCGCGATGCCCCCGCTCCCCGACCCGGCGATGAAGGAGCTCCAGGTGCGGCCGGTGAACCCGCCGTACTCGTACGCCCGGGTGAGCTACAACGACCGGGCGAAGGAGTACCTCTACGAGGTGATCGAGCCCCAGCTGACGTCCCACGAGGCGCAGCTCGTCGCCCACCTCAAGGAGACGCTCGCGAAGATCCTGGGCGGCGACGTCGGGACCCTCTCGACGGCCGAGAAGCGGGCGTACCTGCGCGGCGAGGCGGAGGGGTACTTCCGGTCGCGCGACATCGCCCTGAGCCCGCTCTCGCTCGAGCGGATCGTCTACTACGTCCTGCGCGACTACGTCGGCTACGGCCCGGTCGACGCGCTGATCCTCGACCCCGAGGTCGAGGACATCTCCTGCGACGGCGTCGGCGTCCCGCTGTTCCTGTTCCACTCGAAGTACGAGTCGGTGAAGACGAACATCGTCTTCGCGAAGGAGGAGGACCTCAACTCGTTCATCGTCATGCTGGGCCAGCGCTGCTCGAAGGCGGTGAGCGTCTCGGCCCCGATCCTCGACGGCACGACGCCCGAGGGGCACCGAGTGCAAGCGACGTACGCTCGCGAGGTCACGACCCGGGGGGCGAGCTTCACGATCCGGCGGTTCAAGGAGCGGCCCTTCACTCCGGTGGACCTGATCCTCAACGGCACGTCGAGCGAGGAGATGGTCGCCTACTTCTGGCTCGCCGCGGAGCAGGGCGAGTCGGTGATCGTCTGCGGCGGGCCGGCCGCGGGCAAGACGAG
>JASIEC010000041.1 GCA_030046135.1 Thermoplasmata archaeon
GGGCGGTACCTCTACGGGATCCGGGTCTACCTGACCGGCCAGACGTTCGACCTCTGCCCCGCGGACATCTGCCAGACGACCAGCGGCCAGGACCTCACCGCCCCGGGGTGCGTCGTGGAGGCGAGCAAGGCCGGCCTCCGCGTCGAAGGGTACGAGCCGCCGGCGGACGTCGTCCGGGCCGTCGAGTCGATCGCCCGGGGCGCCGGGATCGACGTCGGCGGCATCGAGTACCTCGTCGACGATCGCGACGGGCAGATCTACTACTACGACGTGAACGCCCTCTCGAACTTCGTCGCGGACGCCCCCACGGTCGTCGGCTTCGATCCGTTCGTCCGGCTCGTCGATTTCCTCGAGGAGATGATCGACGTTGCCCGGCGGTGATCGCCGGGGGATCCGCTTCGGCTACTGGCTGCCGGTCTTCGGCGGCTGGCTCCGGAACGTCGAGGACGAGCGGATGGAGGCGAGCTGGCCGTACGTCCGGGACCTCGCCGTCCGCAGCGAGGAGATCGGCTTCGACCTCACGCTGATCGCCGAGCTCAACCTGAACGACATCAAGGGGGTCCGCGCCCCCGCGCTCGACGCCTGGTCGACCGCCGCGGCCCTCGCCGCCGTGACCCGCCGGCTCGAGCTGATGGTCGCGGTCCGGCCGACGTTCCATCTCCCGACGCTCCTCGCGAAGCAGGCCGCGAACATCGACCGCATCAGCGACGGACGCGTCGCGCTCAACGTCGTCTCGTCCTGGTGGGAGGAGGAGGCGCGGATGTACGGGGTCCCGTTCGACGCGCACGACGCGCGGTACGCCCGCACCTCGGAGTGGCTGGACGTCGTGGACGGCGTCTGGTCGAACCCCTCGTTCTCCTACGCGGGCCAGTACTATCGAGCCGAGAACACGGTCCTCGAGCCGAAGCCCGTGCGCCGCCCTCGGCCCCCGATCTACGCGGGGGGCGAGTCCGAGGCCGCGAAGTCGCTGATCGCCGCGAAGTGCGACGCCTACGTGATGCACGGCGACCCTCCCGAGCGCGTGGCGGAGAAGGTCCGCGACATGGCGTCCCGGCGGGCGGCGCTGGGCCTCCCGCCCCTACTCTACGGTGTCGCGGGGTACGCGTGCGTGCGGGACTCCGACGCGGAGGCGGCCGAGGAGGTCCGCCGGATCACGGACGTGCGGAGCCACGCGGCCGGCTACGCGAACTACCAGCAGTGGATTGCCGGGACGCAGCTCGAGCGGTCGATGTCAATCGAGGAGTACTCGGTCTCGAACCGAGGGCTTCGTTCGGGCCTCGTCGGCACGGCCGAGGCCGTTCGGAAGCAAATCGCTCGCTTCGAGGCCGCGGGGATCGACCTTCTCCTGCTGCAGTTCAGTCCGCAACGCGAGGAGATGGAGCGGTTCGGGCGCGAGGTCATCCGGCCCCTCGCGGCGCCGGCGACGTAGGGTCGTGGCCGACCGGTCCCGTCCGGCAGCGTCCCGGGCCCGCCGCTCACCCCGACGGGCACGCCCGGTCCTTCCTCGCTTCGAGGCGGTCCGGCCCGCGGGGAAGGTCGCGGCGGTAGCGCGGGCGCTCCGCCGCCGCGGCCTGGATGTCGAAATAGTGAACGACGCGGTCGGAGCCCGGGCGGCCGTCCTGTCACGCCTCGGCCCGAACGACGACGTGCTCGAGGCGACGTCCGAGACGCTGAGGGAGATCGGGCTCGTCGGGGACGGGGCGTCGCCGGTCCCCTATCGTCGGCTCCGGCCCGAGCTTGACCGACTGGCCCACGCAGGACGCCGGGAGGAGAAGCGTCGCCGGGGCGCGAGCCCCGGGGTCGTCGTGGGGAGCGTCCACGCGGTGACGGAACGGGGCGAGATCCTCATCGCCTCGGGATCCGGCAGCCAACTGGGACCGTACGGCTACGGGGCCGGGCGGGTGATCTGGGTCGTCGGTGCCCAGAAGATCGTCCGAGACCTCTCCGAGGGCCTCCGCCGGATCCGTGAGTTCGCCGTGCATCGCGAGGACGCGAGGGTCCGTCGTCTCGGCGGAGGCGGCAGCTCCGTCAACAAGCTCCTCATCGTCTTCGGGGAGCACCAGCCGCACCGGATGACGGTCGTCCTCGCCCGCACCCGTCTCGGGGTTTGAGCCGCCACCGGTGGCGGCTGGCAAGCTTGCGGCGGGGGCGCGGGGGAGCATGCCTCGGCGGAGGGCTTCGAACCCGGTCCCAGCGGGGAGCCGCGTCCACCGACCTCTCGCGGCGGGGGCCCGCTCGGCGTGAAGTACCAGTCGGGGCAGCCGGCCGTCGAAGGTTGCGAGCCGGATCAGCCTCAGCTCCCGCCACGTCACGATCGAGGTCACGTCGGTGTGGCTGAGCCCCTGGATCGGGTATCGCCGGAACACTCCCCGCGCGGGCTGCAGGGCGGTGGTCCCAAGGGAGAGTGCGGGCAGCCCGCAGCAGTGGGGACGGCGACGAGAGTAGCCGCCGAACCGACTCCTCGAGCTCGGAGGACTGGGTCCGGCTTCGCGCGAGAACGAACAACTCATCGATAACGTGGTCGGTGACGAACGTCTGTCCGAGCTCTCTCCGGGCGATCCGGGATAGGAAGTCCGCCGACTCGGCATACCGGGGATCGTCCGCGTTGAGGGAGGAGAAGACAACCCCAGGGTCGTGCAGCACGGTCACCGGGCTGCCCTCGCGACGGGCCTATCGATCTCCTCCTCCTGCGTACGGACCCCGGTGCGTACGACCAATCGTTTGAGGTTCTCGATCTCCCGCGAACTCATGGGGCGAGCGACGACTCCGGTCCTGCGGCGCGTCTCCGCCTCTCCGAGGTCCAGCAGCCAGGAGAGAATTTCCTGCTGAGAGACGCGACGCCCCCGGCTTGCCATGAACCCTTCCCTGAGCCGGTCCAGCCGACGCTTGTCGCGTTCGAGTATCTTCGCTGAGTCGGCCACAGCAATCCGTCGAGAATCTTACCCAGTAAAATCTTCTGGTGACGAGACCGTCCACCGCCCCCTCCGGCGAGCCCTGGCTCCGGGCTCCCTCGAAACACGAAGCGGTGACCCGCCCGTCGCCGGCCCTTACTCGAGGATGCGTAGCCCTTCTTGGATGTGGACGAGCTCGACCGGGGTCGTGGGCCGCCCGACGAGCATGCCTCGCGCGTTCGCGACGACGCAGGCGCCGACGACCGGCACGCCAAAGTTCGCGGTCGATCGGTGCACCGGGACCCCCAGGAGCTGCTCGACCTTGGCGACCTCGTGGTCCGTCGCCTTGGGGTGAACGACGACGCCCTGGTTCGTCGCGACGCCCGCCATCCCGACCGTGCCGAGGCCGGCGATCGTGCCTCGCTCCGCCGGGACGTGGAGCGCCGTCCCGATCGCCGCGACCTCGTCGTTCGTGAGCTCTGGGTGGACGAGCGCGCCCCGGTCGTTGGCGAGGACGTTGTTGCCGAGCGCGCTCTGTCGGGTCCGGACGACGGTCACGGGCGCCACCGCTTCGAGGACCTTGCGTTCCCCGTCCTCGATCGCCTCGCCGACGACGATCCCGTTCGAGTTCGCGACGACGAGCGCCCCCACGACCTCGCAGTCGAAGATCGTCGTGCGGACGACTTCGATCCCGAGGGCGCGCTCGACCTCCCGCGCGACGACGCCGGGGGTCGACGGAGGCCCGAACGCCGCGGTCTCCCCGACCCGGAGGTAGACGCCGAGGTACGGACTTCCCCCGAAGAGCGTGCGGCCGACGGACACGCGAGCGGACCCTCTTGCCCGCCGTCAGCCGCTCTCGAGGAGGTCGACCTCGATGAGGCCGTCCTCGAAGCGGATCGCCTTCACGCGGACCTGCGAGGGGATCGTCTGGATCCCGCGCGCCCAGATCTTCTCGTTGAGCCGCGGGTCGATCCAGACGTCCTCGGGCTTTCCCTTCATGTGGCGGACGACGAACCGGCGGACCGTCTCGAGCGCGTGCCCCGCCCGCCGGCGCCGGGACGGCTGGTGTCGACTCGCCCGGAGCGGGATCACGTACTCCCGTTCGAGCTCCTCCCGCTTCGCCTTCGGCTCCTTGGGCGGCATCGACTCTCGCTCCCCCTACTTGTGGAGATGGCCCCGCCGCCAGCTCCGCCGCTTCGGGTGGCGCGTCACGCGGCGGCTCGTCCTCTGGAGCACCCACGCCGGGACGCGGCGGTTCTGCTTCACGGCGCGGAAGAGGCGGATCTTCCGAGCGTGACTTTTCCTGCGGTTCGCCATCGGTTCCTCTCCACTCAGCGACGGGTGATCTTGATCTCTCGGCGGTCCGGGGCGATCCGCTCGAGGAGGGCGCGGAGCGTGACGTCGTCGACGGCCCTCTGGATCCGGCCACTCGCCGCGAGCGAGAGCAGCTGCTGCTCGACCGAGGCGGCGACGTCCGGCTTCGCGAGCCGGATGCGGGCGAGCCGCTCGCGCGCGTCGGGGGTGAGGATGCGCCGAAGGACCTCGGAGCGTTCCGCGTCGCGTCGCTGGAGCTCCGCCTCCTGCGCGGCGTACGCCTGGGCGTTGGCGACGTCCGACCCCTGCATCTCCTGGATCTGCCGCATCCGGCGCCTGCGAAGCTCCGAGAGCTCGGGGTCCTCCGAGTACGCCATCTCCCGCGGTCCTCCCTCCGATTCGACGCCTCAGAGGTACTTGGCGAGTGCGGGGCGCTCCGCGGCGAGCGCCTTCAGGAGGTCGCGGCTCACCGCGTCGAGGAGCTTCTGGCCCTCCGCGGTGAGACGGCGGCCCTGCGTGCGGTACGGCTGGACGAGCCCCGACTTCTCGAGCTGCTGGACGATCTCGCGAAGGATCGAACGTGAGCCGGTCCGGGCGTGGTAGGGGGCGCTCCCCCGGTCGCGCTTGCCCCCGTACTCCGCGCTTAGCCGCGTGACGCCGATGCTGCCGTGCAGGTAGATCTTCCGCAGCACCGAGGCGCTGCGGAGGTACCACCAGTCGGGAAGCTCGGGAGCCCGCTGCTTGTGGACCCCGGTCTTCACGAACGCCGCCCACGGGGGCGGCGAGACCGCCTGCCGGCTCTTCAACTGGGCCGCTAGCTTCGGGAGGAGCGCGGCGACCGGCACGTCGTTCGGGTGCGCCATCGAGCGGCGCGGCCACCCGGCCGCCCTATTTAAGAGGAGGCCGCGCGCTCCTCGGCGGGAGCCGTTCCGGGCCGCTGCCTTAACAAGCCTGCTCGACGTCGTCGGGGTACCCGTGCTCCGGCCGATGCCGATCTCCGCGCTGATCCTGAGCGGCGGCGAGTCGAGCCGGTTCGGAGGAACGCCGAAGGCGCTCCTCCCGGTCGACGAGCGCTCGTCGATCCGACGGATCGCCGAGATGTGCCTCGGCGAGGGGTTCGAGCCGGTCGTGGTCGTGGCGGGCCCGCACCGGGCTCCGATCGCCCGGGAGCTCCTCGGCCTCCCGGTGGAGCTCGTCGATTCCCCCCGATGGTACGAGGGCCGGACCGCCTCGATCCAGGCCGGGGTGGAGGCCCTCCCGCCCGCGCGGGACCTTCTGATGTGGCCGGTCGACCACCCGTTCGTCGGCGAGAGGACGATCGGCGCTCTCCTCGCCGCGCACGCCACCGACCTTCTGGGCGCCTGGTTCCTTCCTACGTTCCGGGGTCGCGGGGGCCATCCGATCCTCTGGCGATCGTTCGTGCGCGGGCCCGTCCTCGAGCTCCGAGCCGACGCCCCGCTGCGCTCGCTGCTCCCCGAGTTCGGCCCGCAGGTCCGCCGGGTCCCGGTCGACGACCCCGGCGTCGCCGACCCGGTGGACACGCCCGAGGCGTACCGCACGGGCCTCGAGACCTGGCGTCAGGCGGGGGTCGGCTGATGGACCGCCGCACCGAGCGGGAGGCGCTGCGCCTCCTCGAGCATCACCGTCCGTTCGTCCGGGCGGTCGTCGTCCGCGCGACCGGCTCGGTCCCCGGCAAGGTCGGTTCGACGATGATCGTCCGGGACGACGGGACGACCGTCGGGACGGTCGGCGGGGCGGCCCTCGAGGAGGAGGTGAAGCGTCTCGCCGTCCGGGCTCTCGAGCGGTGCGAGGGGGACCTCGCCCACTTCGACCTCGCGGCGTGGCGGCGGGGCGGGCTCCCGAGCCTCTGCGGCGGGACCGTCGACATCGCTCTCGAGTTCGTCCCGGCGCGACCGAACCTGCTGCTGTGGGGCGGCGGCCACGTTTCGGAAGCGGTCGCCCGCCTCCTGCCGGCGATGGAGTACGACTACTCCGTCGCCGACGACCGGCCCGACTACGTGGGACGGGACCGCTTTCCCGGAGCGGACCGGCTCGAGGTGGTCCGGCCGGGCGAGGTGTTCCGGACGTTCGAGCCCACCGAGTTCACCCA
>JASIEC010000042.1 GCA_030046135.1 Thermoplasmata archaeon
CGTCGACCGTCGGACGATAGTTCGAGCGTCGATCCCAGCTCGCCTCGTCGTACAGATCGCTGGCGAAGACCTCGACGTCGTCGCCGGCGGTACGCTGGCGGCGGGCGAGCTCTCGAACGTTGGTCTCGACCCCTCCGGGGGCATCGAACCGGAGCGTGACGTGAACGATCTTCATCCGGCGAGCACGTCCCGATAGAGGCCCTCGAGGGTGGCGGCGACCGCGTCCCACCGGTAGCGCGGCACCACCGTGGCGCGGCCGGTCTCCCCGAGCCGCCGGGCCAGCTCACGGTCGTTCCAGATCCGCCCGATCGCCTCGGCGAGCGCGCCCGGGGCGTGCGGAGGCACGAGGAGCCCCGTGCGGCCGTCCTCGATGACCTCGGGGATCCCGCCGACGCGCGAGGCGACGACCGGCGTCCCTTGCGCCAGCGCCTCGAGCAGGACCAGCCCGAACGCTTCGTAGTCGCTGGGCAGCACCAGGGCCCGGGCCTCCCGGTAGGCGGCGGCGAGGAGCCGCTCGTCCGCCACATGCCCGACGCGCCGCAGGCGGCTCGTGATCCCGAGCTCGCGGGCGCGGTCCTCGAGCGCGGCGGCCATCCCTCCGTCCTCACCGACCACGACCAGGGTCGCCTGCGGGTCCTGCCGAGAGAGGGGGACGAACGCCTCCGCGAGCGCGAGAAGCCCCTTGTTGGATGCCAGGCGCCCCACAAACAGTAGGAACGGGCCGTCGATCCCGTACGCCCGGGAGAACGCCGAAGGGTCCTCCGGAGGGGGAGGGAGCGGAGTGTACCCGGGAGGAACGATCGTCACCGGTGGCAGCTCGATGCGAAGCTCGCGCATCAACCGCTCCTCCTCCCGGGTCTGGACGATCAGCCGCGCGGCCCCCGCGAGGGTCCGGGCGGCGAGCCGGCGATCGTAGAACCCTCGGAGCCGGCGACGCCACCAGCCTCCCTCGATCGACCAGGGAGGGTGGTAGTGGGCGGTGACGACGAACGGGGGCCCGCCCCGCCGTCGCGCCCGGGCAGCGACCGTCACCTGATGCGTGCCGTAGGTGTGGGCGTGCACGACGTCCGGTCTCGCCTCGGCGATCGCCGTATCCAGGCCCCGAAAGAACGTGTAGTGGGCCGCGCCGGGGAGGCTCCAGACCGGCAGCCGCCGGACGGAGCCGAACGCCGTGCGCTCCTGTCGGGGGACCTCCGGCGGCAGGCGCTGCCAGGGGAACTCGCGGTACAGCTCGCTCGTCAGGACATCGACCGCGACGCCGCGCGCGCCGAGGTGCGACGCCAGCTCCGCGACGTGCCGCTCGACCCCGCCCGGACCGGGAGGATAGCGGGTCGCGAGCTGGGCGACCTTCACGCTGGGCTCGAGCCCGGCCCCTTACTTGATGGGGCGGTCGTCCGGCGCTCTCGCGTCCGGGCACGGTCGGCGCGGCGAGAGACCATCGCGCGGCCCTAGGAGACCGAGCGCATCGTCGCGAGCCGCTGGGCGTACTTCTTGTAGACCTCGGTCGCCCGCGCGACCGCCTCGGTCTTCACGTACTCGTTCGCCTGGTGCGAGAGCTCCTCTTCGCCGGCGCCGAAGATGACGACCCTCGGGTTCACCTGGGAGTAGTGCACCGCCTCGGAGGCGTGGACGAGGACCGTCGTCTCGGCCTGGGCGACCTCGCGGAGGAGCTTCACGTGCTCGGAGGCGGGGTCGATCTGGACCGCGGGCATCGTGAGGACCCGGCGGAGGGTGAACGGGGTCTTGATCCGGCGGAGGTGCTCCTCGATCTCGTGGTAGAGCTGGTCGGGGGCGTACGGGGGAGGGAACCGGATGTCGACCTCGGAGGTCGCCTTGTTCGGCACGACGTTGAGGCGCGTCCCGCCGTTCAGCGTCCCGATGTTGAGCGTGACGCCCCCGAGCTCGGGGTGCGCGATGCGGCCCTTGAACGACTCAAGCCCCCGGAGCAGGCGCATCATCTTCGAGATGGCGTTCTCTCCGAGGTGCGGCATCGCGCCGTGGGCCGCCTTCCCCCGGGTCTCGATGGCGAGATCGAGGACCCCCTTCTCGGCGTAGGCGACGCGGAGCCCGGTCGGCTCCCCGACGACGACCGCCTTCGCCCGCCGGAGGGGGAGCGTCTTCGCGAGCGCCGCGGCCCCCTGCATCGACGTCTCCTCGTCGGTGGTGAACGCGAGGACGACCGGGATCTTCCTCGCGACCAGGTCCTGCGCCGCCTCGAGCATCGCGACGACGGTCCCCTTCATGTCGGCCGCGCCCCGGCCGTACATCCGGCCCGAGGCGAGCTGGCTCTGCGAGAAGCTCCAGTACTCGCCGATCGGAGGGGTGTCGAGGTGCCCGGAGAGCACCACCCCGCCCTGCCCGAACTCGGCGAGCAGCGCGGGCGCGCTCGAGTCGCCGAAGAGCGTGTTGCGCATGTGGATCTGGTCCGTGAACGACTGGACGTAGTCGAGGACCTCCTGCTTGTCCGCGAACGGGTCGCTCGGGATCCGGATCACCTCGGCCAGCATGTCCACCATCTGGCGCTTCATCGGAGCGTTCCTCGTTCGCCGTCCGGTGCGGATCCCACAGCAGTCAGGCGAGGAACCGACAGGGGGCGCCGAGATTTATCGGTATTCCCGCGGCGCCGGCGCGCCCCCCGGCCGGCGGCCCCCGGCGCCCGAGCGCCGCGGCTCCTCCCAAAAGCGGATTAAGGTCGCCCGGGCATCCTTTCGCGTGGCCGCGGCCGAGGTCCGGGAGGTCGGCGAGGTCCGGATCGTCGACACGCGCGACGAGTCGCTCAAGGGGGCGATGATGGTGGTCGGCTTCCCGACCCACGGGCTCGTCGGGTCGGTGGCCGCCTCCTACCTCGTCCACTCGCTCGACATGACGCCGATCGCGTACATGGCGAGCGAGGAGTTCCCGCCGACCGTCATCATGGAGGAGGGGGTCGTGAGCGCCCCGATCCGATTCTACGCGAGCAAGCTCGTCTGCGGCGTCGAGGGGTCCTGCGACCAGCTCGTCGTCGTCCTCTCCGACATTCAGCCCCCCGTCCACATGCTCTACCGGCTCGGCCGCGTCCTCCTCGACTGGGCCGAGCGCAAGGGCGTGAAGTTCGTCCTCGCGGTCGAGGGCCAGCCGATCGAGAGCGACGTCGAGGGGGACGCGCGGGTCGTCGCGATGGCGAACCGCGCCGCGGCCCCCCTGCTCGAGAAGTACGAGTTCCAGGCCGCGAACGGGGTCGTCACCGGCCTCGCGGGGGGCCTCCTGCTCGGCGCGATCCAGCGGGTCACGCCGGTCCTGTGCCTCGTCGCCCAGGCGCACAAGGACTACCCGGACGCGCGGGCCGCGGCGAAGGTGATCGAGACGATCAACCCGCTCGTGCCGCTGCTCGTGCTGGACACGAAGCCGCTCCGGGAGAAGGCCCGGCAGATCGAGCTGGAGGTCCGCCAGACGCTCCAGCAGACGCGCAAGTCGGTGACGCGGATGCGGGAGGCGGAGCCGGAAGGGCCGGGTGAGATGTATCGCTGAGACCGCCCCGTCGCCGTCGTCGATGCCCCTGCCCACGGGCCGCCCCGCGGCGACGCTGCGGGGGTTCCGGCCGGGCGATGTCCCGTTCGTCGCGACGATCGTCGCCGAGGCGCTCCACGAGCGCTACGACCCCGGCCTCTACAGCTCGCTCAGCGAGGAGTGGCCCGAGGGGTTCCTGGTCGCCGCGGACAGCCGCGACGTGCCGATCGGCTTCCTGCTCGGGGTGAACCAGGTCGCGGGCGAGGCCCGGGTCCTGATGTTCGCCGTCGACCGGACGCGCCGGAACGAGGGCATCGGCACCTGGCTGATGGACGCGTTCCTCGAGCGGAGCCGCCTTCGCGGCTTCCGGCGCCTCACCCTCGAGGTCCGAGTCTCGAACGCGACCGCGATCCGCTTCTACACGCGGTACCGCTACTCGGTCGTCGACCTCCTGCGCGGCTACTACTCGGACGGCGAGGACGGCTACCAGATGGCACGCGACCTCTAGCGGCGTCGGGAGCGTAGCCGCTAAGACCGCCCCCCGCTCCGGGTCCCTCCGATGCCCTCCGCGTGGCCGTCCGCCTCCGACCTGATGACCCCCCGCCCGGTGACGCTCCCGCACGACGCCCCGATCTCGACCGCGCTCGGGATGATGCGGACCCGGGGGTTCCACGAGATCCCGGTCCTCCGCCGGTCCCGCCTCATCGGCCTCCTCACGTTCGAGTCGATCGCGCGCCGGGCCTCCCGGGCGCTGACGACGAAGGTCGAGCACCTCCTCCTCCTCCCGCCGCTGATCACGCCGAGCACCCTCTACCCCGAGATCGCCGAGCAGCTCCTCGCGTCGAGCCTTCGGGCGGCGCCGGTCGTCGGGCGGAAGGGAGAGCTCCTCGGGATCGTCAGCCGGACCGACCTCGTCCGCGCCCTGCCGGGCCTCCCCCAGATCACCCGGGGCCGCCTCCCCACGGTCGAGGAGGTCGCCAGCCCGTCCCAGACGGTCGTGGGCGAGGACGACCTGTGCCGGAACCTGGTGGCGCAGATCCGGCTGCTCGAGGAGCATCCGCTCCCGGTCGTCGATCGGAAGGGCCGTCTCGTCGGCGCCGTCGGGGTCAAGGACCTGGGCGCGGTCCTCTGGCGCCCGGTCACCGGGGGGAAGCGGGACGCGCGGGCCGCGAAGACTGCGCTCGACGTGCGGGTCGGCTCGATCATGCACGCGCCCCCGGTCACGGTGGCGATCGGAACGGACGTCGCCGCCGCCGCCCGGCGGATGAGCGAGGAGAACGTCTCGAGCGTCTTCGTGGTCGAGGACGGCCGCCCGGTGCGGGTCCTCGCCCAGGCGGACCTTCTCGGGGTCATCGTCGCCCGGAGCCGCCCCGCGCGCGGTCGGGCCCGGGTGGAGGACGTCTACGTCGAGATCTCGGGGCTGCGCGGTTCGGGGGACCCCGGGCTGCTGGCGGACATCGACCACCTGATCGCGAAAGGGCTCGGCCGGATCCACGGCACCGTCAAGCCCCGGCTCCTCTCCGTCCACTTCGCCCCCCACGCGACGCACCGGACGAACGAGCTCACGGTCGAGGCCCGGCTGCATACCGACGAGGGGGTGTTCTACGCCTCCCACACCGGTTGGAACCTGATGGCGGGGGTCGCCGGCCTCCTCGACGAGCTCGTCGCCCAGACCCGGCGCACGGCGGAGGCCGACCGGGCGAGGCACCGGCGGAGCCGGCGCCCCTCGGGGGCCGAGGAGACGTCGTCCTCCGACCCCGACCTCGAGGCGAAGATCCGCGCCGCGACGTCGCGCGACGAGGAGTAGGGGCCGCGATGCTGCCGGGCGCGGGGCGGAACCCGAAGGAGATGGAGCTGATGATGCGCCGCCTCGGCATGCGCTCCGAGCCGCTCTCGGGGGTCGAGGAGGTCGTCGTCCGAACCCGGGCCCAGGAGCACGTCTTCCGGCAACCCGAGGTGACGGTGATCACGGTCCAGGGGGTCCGCACGTACCAGGTCGTCGGCACCCCCGAGGTGCGCCCCCGCAGCGCGGGCTCGCCCGGCGCCGCGGGGGCCGCCCCGACGGCCGCTCCATCCGGACCCGCCGACGAGGACATCCAGCTCGTGATGGAGCAGGCGAACGTCTCGCGCGAGGAGGCCGTCGAGGCGCTGCTCGCGACCCACGGGGCTCCGGCGGAGGCGATCCTCCGGATCCTGACCCGCGGGGAAGGCGGTGGCTGAGGCTCCCGGCCCGGTGGCCCGGGAGTGCGTCGAAGGGTACCTGTTCGCCCGGCCGACCCTCGAGCTCCTGCTCTTCCGACGGCCCCCTTCGCGGGGCCGTATCTGGGTCCCGATCAGCGGCAAGGTCGACCCGGGCGATGCGGGGTTCGAAGCGGCGCTGCGACGCGAGCTCGAGGAGGAGACGGGGCTCGCCCGGCCCCTCGCCGTGCTCCCTCTTGACTGGCAGGTGACGTTCCGGGCCGACAACGGGGAGACGTGGCGACTCCACGCCTTCGCCGTCGAGGTCCCCCCGGGCTTCCGCCCCCGGCTCAGCCCCGAGCACGAGGCGTTCGAGTGGGTCTCCGCCGACGAGGCGGTCCGCCGCCTCCACTATCCGGACAACCGGGACGCGGTCGGGGTGCTCCTCCGCCGTATCGGGCCGGCCCCCCGCAACCCTTAGCGGGCCGGACGAGCGTCAGGCGATCATGGCGGACGAGGCGAGCCGGCCCGGCGCCCCGGGGGCGTCCGCGCCCCGTGTCTTCCCCGCCGTCGGGGAGGAGCTGATCGCTGCGGTCCGCACGGCCTCCCCCCGGAGGATCGTGCTCCAGGTCCCGGCGGGCCTCGTCCGGGACGCCCACGAGCTCGCCGGACGGCTGCGGGAGGCGACCGGCTCCCCGATCGTCGTCGCGTCGCGCCCCTGCTTCGGGGCGTGCGACCCCCCGACGCTCGACGAGGCGCCGCGGGCCGACCTCGCGATCGTCCTCGGCCACGCGCCGATCCCGAACGCGCTCCCTTCGCGGGCGACGTTCTTCGTCGAGATGCGGGCCGCGGGGGGGGACGCCCCGGCGCTTGCGGACGCGGTTCGAGCGGCCGGCGTCCCGCGCCGCCTCGGCGTCGTCGCGTCGATCCAGCACCTCGACCTCGTCGCGCCGCTCTCCGCCGCCCTCGCGGAGCGGGGCTACGAGGTCCACGTCGGCCGGGGGGACCGCCGTCTCGCCTACGCCGGGCAGGCGCTCGGCTGCAACTACACCGGGGCCGAGGAGGTCGTCGGGGCCGTCGACGCGTTCCTGTTCGTGGGGACGGGCCGGTTCCATCCGCTCGGCCTCGCCTGGGCCGTCGACCGACCGGTCTGGTCGATCGACCCGCTCCAGGGAACGCTCGAGCCCCCGATCGACCGGGGCTCGCTCGTCCGGCGCCGGCAGCTCCTGGTGGCGAGCGTTCGCGATGCGCGACGGTGGGGAGTCCTGGTCTCGACGTTCTCGGGGCAGAACCGGACGCCCACGGCCCTCGCCCTCCAGGAACGCGCCCGGGCCCACGGGCGGGAGGCGGAGATCCTCCTCGCGGAGAGGATCGATCCGAGGGACCTCGAGGGACGGAGCCTGGACGCCTACGTCAACACCGCGTGCCCGAGGATCGCGCTCGACGACGCCGAGAGCTACCCCAAGCCGGTGCTCACGCCGCCCGAGTTCCTCATGGCCCTCGGGGAGCTTCCCCTCGAGCCGTACCGGTTCGACACGTACCACTGAGGGGGACGGCTACCGCGGACCCCCGACGGCCTCCTCGAGGAAGAGGCGGTGGACCCTCGGGTCCGAGGAGAGCTCCGGGTGGAACGTGAGGCCCCAGAGCGAGCCCTGCCTCACTCCGACGACCTCCTGGCCCCGCCGGGCGAGAGGCGTCGCCCTCGCCCCCACCGCGAGGATCCGCGGGGCCCGGATGAACACCCCCGGGAACGGGGGGCCCGAGAGCCCCTCCACGGCGACCGGTCCCTCGAACGACTCCCGCTGGGCCCCGTAGTCGTTGCGCCGGACCGTGACGTCGAGGACACCGAGCGTGGGCGGGTTCGGGCCCGACGGGCTCGCCTCCAGGCGCTCCGCGAGCAGGATCAGCCCCGCGCAGGTCGCGAGCACCGGAAGCCCGGCCCGGATCTTCTCGATGAGCGGTCGGGCGAGCCCCGCGTCCGCGAGCAGGCGCGCGATCGTGGTCGACTCCCCGCCCGGGAGGAACAGCGCGTCCACGGTCTCAAGGTCCGCCGGGGTCCGCACCGCGCGCGGCGAGGGAACCCCCGAGAGCTGCTCGATCGCGCGGAGGTGCTCCGGGACGTCCCCCTGGAGCGCGAGGACCCCGACGGTCATCCGGCGGGGCGTCCGTGGAGCGTCTCGACGATCTCCTTCGCGCGGTCGAACCGGATCGCCTTCTCCTCGAGGAGAGTGGCGGCGACCCGGTCGACCTCGTCGGGTCGGGCCCCCGCGCTCGCCGCGAGGTTCCTCGCGTGCAGCTCCATGTGGCCCCGCTGGATCCCCTCCGTCGCGAGCGCGCGGAGGGCGGCGAAGTTCTGGGCGAGGCCCACCGCCGCGAGGAGCTCACCGAGCTCGCGGGCGCTCTTCACCCCGAGGACCTTCACGTTCGCCTTCGCGGTCGGGTGGACCGCGGTCGCCCCCCCGATGAGGCCCACGGGGACCGGCAGCTCGATCGAGCCGACGAGATCGCCCGCCCGGTCCTTCTCGTAGGAGGTGAGGGGTCGGACGACCGCGTGGTCGTGCGACGCCTGCCACGCCGCGAACGTGTGGGCCCCGCTCTCGATCGCCCGGAAGTCGTTGCCCGTGGCGACGACGACGCTCGACACGCCGTTCATGATCCCCTTGTTGTGCGTCGCGCAGCGGAACGGGTCGGCCGCGGCGAAGGCGTAGGCGTCCAGGATCGCGTCGACGACCTGGCTGCCCGAGGCTGTCGGGGTTGCGAGGAGCTCCGCCCGGAACGTCGCCCGGGCGCGCGCGAGACGGTGGACGGCGAGGTTCGAGATGATCCGGAGCACCGCGCGCCCCCCGGCGAGCCGGGCGAGCTCGGGGGCGAGCTTCTCGCACATCGTGTTGACCGCGTTCATCCCGCCCGCGTCGCGCGCGTCGACGAGCAGATGCACGACGACCATCGGGCCCCGGGAGGAGGGGAGGAGCCGCACCTCGACCTCCTTCGCGCCGCCCCCGAACTTGACGAGGACCGGATCGACCGCGTTCGCGGCCGCGAGCAGCTCCTCCCGTCGGTCGAGGATGCGGTGGCGGGCCGCCGCCGGGTCCGGCACGTCGAGGATCTGGACCTGGCCGATCATCACGGGCGGGGTGGACGACGTGGAGAACCCGCCCGCCGCCCGGGCGACCTTCGCCGCGTTCGAGGCGGCCGCGACGACGCTCGGCTCCTCGATCGCCATCGGGACGAGATAGTCCTTCCCGTTGATCCGGAAGTTCGTCGCGATCCCGAGGGGGAGCGGCATCACCCCGACCACGTTCTCGATCATCCGGTCGACGGTCGGAGCGGGGATCCCGGGCGGGAACTCGTAGGCGCGGAGCTCCTCCTCCGAGAGATCGGCCCATTCCCGGAGGAGCGCGCGCCGCTCCTCGATCGTCCGGCGGTAGAATCCCGAGATCTCGGAGGAGCGCGTCATGCGTCCGTCTCCTCGGCGCTGTCGGGCGGCGGCGCGTCCTCCGCCGCCGCGGGGGACGGGGGCGTGCGGGCGATGACGACCTTCGCGGGCCGCAGGAGACCCCCGAAGAAGCGGTACCCTTGCTGGACGATCTCGGCGACGGCCCCGTCGGGGACGCCGTCCTTCGCCGCGGTCTCCCCGACCGCCTCCGCCTCGTCCGCCCGGAACGGCTGGCCGACCTCGGCGACCGCCTCGACGCCCTGGTGCTTCAGGAATTTGAGCCACTCGCGCTCGAGGAGCTCCATCCCCTTCCGGAGAGGGTCGCTCGGCGAGAGGTGGGACCGGGCCGACAAGGCGGCCTGGAACGCCTCCGTGATCGGGAGGAGGTCCCGAAGGAGGGCCCCGCGCGCCTGACGGGTCACGCTCTCACGCTCCCGCTCGGCTCTCCGGCGGAAGTTCTCGAAGTCCGCGAGGAGGTACTTGAATCGGGTCTCCCAATCTTCGGGAGGAGGCGAGGGGACCTCCGGGCGGGCGGCGGGCGCATCCTCGGGAGGCGCCTCGGCGGGGTCGTCCGGCATGGGGGTCGAGAGCCGGAGGAGGCACTCCGCTCTTAGCGGTGCCGGGCCGCGGGGCCCGGGCTCTCCGGCGGGTCGGTCCGGGGGCGACCGGAGGCCCGGATCGCACCCTCCGGGACGGGTCCAGGGCCCCCCCGGAAACCAACCGATTCCGGGGGTCGAATTTCTCGCCCGGACGAAGGGTTATAACGCGTGGTCGGCTCAGATTTCTCGGCGGTAGCGACCGCCGATTTCCGATGGCTCCACCCCCCTCCTCCGTCCCCGCCTACGACGCCAGTTCGATCCAGATCCTGGAGGGCCTTTCGGCCGTCCGTCGCCGCCCCGGAATGTACATCGGATCGACCGACGCGCGGGGCCTCCACCACTTGGTCTACGAGGTCGTCGACAACTCGATCGACGAGGTGCTCGCCGGGGCGTGCTCGCGGATCGAGGTGACGATTCACGTGGACGGATCGTGCTCCGTCGCCGACGACGGTCGGGGGATCCCCGTCGAGAACCACCCCAAGTACAACCGCCCCGCCCTCGAGATCGTCATGACGGTCCTCCACGCCGGCTCGAAGTTCGACCGGACCGCCTACAAGGTCTCCGGAGGATTGCACGGGGTCGGCGTCCACGTCGTGAACGCGCTCTCCGAGTGGCTCGAGGTCCGCGTCCGCCGGGACGGGCACGAGTACTTCCAGAGATACGAGCGGGGTGCCCCCGTCGCGCCGCTCCGGGTCGACGGCCCCGCGACGACGACGGGGACGACGACGCGGTTCAAGCCGGACGGGACGATCCTCGAGTCGACGGAGTTCGACGCGGAGACGATCGCCCGGCGCCTGAAGGAGCTTTCGTTCCTCAACGCCGGCGTGACGATCGTGTTCCGCGACGAGAGGAGCGGTCGGGAGGAGACGCTCCACCACGCCGGGGGGATTGCCGAGTTCGTCGAGGACCTGAACCAGGCGTCGACCGCGCTGTTCCGGCCCCCGATCTTCCTGCACGCGAAGAAGGAGACGACCGACATCGAGGTCGCGCTCCAGTACACCGACGGCTACAACGAGGCGAGCCTCGCGTTCGTGAACAACATCAACACGATGGACGGCGGGACCCACGTCGTCGGCTTCCGCTCCGCCCTCACCCGCACGCTCAACGACTACGCCCGCGGCCGGGGGTTCGTGAAGGGCGAGCAGGAGGGGCTCACCGGCGAGGACGTCCGGGAGGGACTCACGAGCGTGCTGTCGGTGAAGGTCCTCGAGCCGCAGTTCGAGGGCCAGACGAAGGCGAGGCTCGGGAACTCCGAGGTGAAGGGCCAGGTCGAGAGCGCGGTGAGCCTGAAGCTCGCGGAGTACCTAGAGGAGCACCCGTCGATCGGCCAGGCGCTCGTCGCGAAGGCCCTCCAGGCCGCGCAAGCGCGCGAGGCCGCGCGCAAGGCGCGGGAGCTCACTCGGCGCAAGGGCCTGCTCGAGGGAGGCGGCCTCCCGGGGAAGCTCGCGGACTGCCATTCGCGCGACCCCGCCCTCTCCGAGCTGTTCATCGTGGAGGGGGACAGCGCCGGCGGGACGGCGAAGCAGGGGCGGGACCGGGAGTTCCAGGCGATCCTGCCGCTCCGCGGGAAGATCCTGAACGTCGAGAAGGCGAGGCTCGACCGGATGCTCCAGAACGACGGGATCCGGTCCCTGATCACCGCGATCGGGATCGGGATCGGCGACGAGCAGGATGTCTCGCGCCTGCGCTACCACAAGGTGATCCTGATGACCGACGCCGACGTCGACGGCTCGCACATCCGGACGCTCCTGCTCACCCTCTTCTATCGGAAGATGCCCGTCCTCGTCTCCGAGGGGCATGTCTACATCGCGCAGGCCCCGCTCTACCGCGTCCAGAAGGGCTCGCGCGTCGCCTACGCCTACACCGAGGAGGAGCGGGACGCCGCCATCGAGGAGTTCGGCGGGGCGAAGGGGATCACGATCCAGCGGTACAAGGGGCTCGGCGAGATGAACGCGGAGCAGCTCGCCGAGACGACGATGCGTCCCGGGGCCCGCTCCCTCCAGCGCGTGACGATCGAGGACGCCGCCCGGGCGAACGAGCTGCTCCAGGTCCTGATGGGCGAAGAGGTCGAGCCCCGGCGCCACTACATCGAGCAGCACGCGGTCGAGGCGACGAACCTCGACATCTAGGGGCCGGGCCGGGGCGAGATGGCGGCCGGCGCGAACGATCCTCCGTCGAACGCTCCCGGCGGGCCCCGGGCGGAGCCGTCCGCCGGGTCGCGAAGGCCCCGGCGGTACTGGCACCGGGTGGGCGCCTCGGTCGGCGCGATCGGGCTCGTCCTCGCGATCGGCACGTTCGGCCTCCACGCCCTCGCGAGCGTGAGCTACCTCAACGCGTTCTACTTCGAGAGCATGCTCGCGACGGGCCAGGGCCCGCCGTTCCCCCTCACCACGGGCGCCTCGAAGCTGTTCGCCTCGGCGATGGCGTTCGTCTCCGTCGGCTCGGTCGTCACCGGCCTCGTCTTCGTCCTGGGCCCGCTCGCCGGCCGGCTCTGGCGCGAGGGGATCCAGAAGGCCGAGGAGGAGGCGCGGAGGCTCGAACGCCGCTGGGAGAGGTCCCGCGACCCGCCCGGGCCGAGGGGGCCCGGGCCGTGACGCCCGCCGAGAGGTCGCGTCCGCTGGTCGTCCGCGACGCCCTGCTCGTCACCCAGGACGCGCGTCGGGCGATCGTGCGGGGCGACCTCCGCGTCGAGGGGGGCCGGTTCACGCACGTGGGGGCGAGCGCTCCGACCGACGGGGCCGACGTCGTCGACGGCCGGCGGTTCGCGGCCGTCCCCGGGTTCGTCAACGCGCACACGCACGTCGCGATGAGCGTGCTGCGAGGGCTCGCCGACGACCTCGAGCTCGACGGGTTCCTGGGCCGGCTCTTCGCGGTCGACGCGAAGCGGACGGAGCGGGACGTCGAGGCGGGGGCGCGGGCCGGGATCGCGGAGATGCTGCTCGGCGGGACGACGTCGTTCCTCGACCTCTACTACTTCGAGGACGCCGTGGCGCGGGCCGCGGAGTCGCTCGGCATCCGGGCGTTCCTCGGCTGGGCGGTCCTCGATGCCGACAAGACGACCCAGGCGGGGGACCCTCTCGACAACGCCCGGGGCTTCCTCGACCGGTGGGCCCGCCACGAGCTCGTTACGCCGCTCGTCGCGCCGCAGGGGGTCTACGTCTGCGGCCGGGAGACGTGGCTCCGGGCTCGCGAGCTCGCGGAGCAGGCGGGGACGCTCTGCCACTTCCACCTCTCGGAGACGCGCAAGGAGGTCCACGACCACGAGGAGCGGACCGGCCGACGGCCCGCGGTGTGGCTCGAGGAGATCGGTTTCTTCACCGGCCGCTCGGTCGCGGCCCACGCGGTCTGGCTCACGGGGGAGGAGATCTCGATCCTCGGCCGGCGCGCGGTCGGGATCGCGCACTGCCCGAGTTCGAACCTGAAGCTCGCCTCGGGGGGCGTCGCGCCGCTCGTGGAGCTGCGCGAGGCCGGGGCGCCGCTGGGCCTCGGGACCGACTCGGTCGCGAGCAACAACTCGGTCTCGATGCTGCGGGAGATGCACGTCGCGGGGCTCCTGCAGAAGCACCAGCGCTGGGACGCGACGGTGTTCCCCGCGCAGGAGCTCCTCGACCTCGCCACGATCGGCGGGGCGCAGCTCCTCGGCCGGTCGGCCGAGGTCGGCTCGATCGAGGTCGGCAAGCGCGCCGACTTCTCGCTCTTCCGCCTCGACCACCCGTCGCTCGCCCCGGCTCGGCCCGAGGCGATCGTCTCCCATCTCGCCTACTCCGCCTCCGAGGAGGCGATCGACTCCGTCTACGTCGAGGGTCGCCCGGTCGTGAGGGCGCGGGCCCTAGTGAGGGGGAACGCGTCCGAGATCCGGGCGGCCGGCGAGGCGGCCGCCGAGGCGCTCTGGCCCGCGTCCCCGCGCTAGGCCCTTCGCGGCGACGCCTCGAGATCCGCGAGGATCGCGGCCTCGAGGCGGGTGGCGAGATCCTCGCTCGAGGCCGAGATCCCGAGGTCCCGAAGGCCCGTCAGGCGCTCGGAGAGCCCCGGCGGGGAGAGGCCGAAGATCCGATCGATCGCGTCCCGGTCGAGTCCGACCGAGATCGCTCCCTGGTGGAGGAGAGCGGCGGCGGTCGCATGCTGCGCGGCGCCCCCGAGGATCCTCCCCCGCGCTGCCAGCACCTGGCCCCGGGCGCTCAGGGTGCAGTACCGCTCGGAGACGCCGGGCGCAGGGATCCAGGCACCGTCGAGCCCGAGGCCGGCGAGGAACGTGACGGCCCCCCGGCCCAGGCGACCGTAGGCGCGCGCGAAGTCGCGGCCGACGCGCGGGTTGGAGCGGGGCAAAACGACCGACCACGTGAGGTCGCCCGCGAGGTGGAGGAGACCCGTCCCGCCGGTCGTCCGGCGGACGACGTCGAATCCCTGCGCGACCGCCGCGCTGGCGAGCGGTGTGGGCCAGGGGTCGCCGACGCCGCAGGAGAGCGACGCCTGGCCGAGGACCGAGACGCGGATGCTCAACTGCCCCGCTCGGAGCGAACTCTCGTCCGCGTCGACCGCGCGCGAGAGCGTGCGCCGTGGCTCGTCCCGCGAGGAGGAGCCGGAGCGTCCGTCCGGCCCGATCCCGCCCATCGCCCCCGGCCCCGAGCTCAGGGGGCCCGGGTCCTCCAAAGGATATGAACGCTCGCGAGCTCCCCGCGACGTGGCCGAACTCTCTACGTTCCGGCTCCGGCCGGGGGATCCTGCGCCCGACTTCGCCCTCCCCGGCGTCGACGGCTCGACGCACCGGCTCGCCGATTTCGCGGAGTCGCCCCTCTTCCTGGCTGTCTTCTGGTGCAACCACTGCCCGTACGTGCAGGCGTGGGAGTCCCGGATGGTCGACCTCGGCCGGGCGTACGGCCCGAAGGGGGTCGGGATCGTCCTGATCAACTCGAACGACGCCGAGGCGTACCCGGACGACCGGTTCGAGTCGATGGAGCGCCGGGCCCACGAGAAGCAGTACCCGTTCCCGTACCTCCGCGACGAGTCGCAGGACGTCGCTCGCGCCTACGGGGGCCTCGTCACCCCGCACCCGATGCTGTTCGACCGGAATCGCCGACTCCTGTTCCAGGGCAAGATCGACAACGACCACCAGCACCCGAACCGGGCGACGGAGAAGTACCTCGAGCGCGCGATCGGCCAGGCGCTCGCGGGAAAGCCCGTCTCACCGTCCGAGGTGTCGGTGGCGGGCTGCACGATCAAGTGGCGTAGCTAGTCCGGGTCGGGAGCGGCGGCGAGCGCCGGGTCCCCGCCGCGCCCGGAGCGCCTCGCGGCGCGCGTCGTACGCCCGTCGGAGATCCGGATCGACGGGCCCGCCGGCCCGGTCGATCCGTGCCGCGATCGCCACCTTGGCGGCGAGCGTCCGGGCGAGCCGCCCTCGGTCGCTCCGCGACGCCGAGCGGATCGTGGGGTGGAGGAACAGCAGGCCGTGGCGAGGGGGCGGCGCCCGTCCCCGCAGGTGCTCGAAGAACGCCCCCTCCGCCCCGAGCACCTGGATCGTGCTCGCCGGGAGGCGCGCCAGGCGATCGAGGCTCCCCGCCTGGGCCAGCATCTTCGCGGCGAGATCGGGCCCGAGCAGCGCGGAGAGGTTGGGCGTCCGGCCCGGGGTCGCGGCCGTGACCGCCCCCTGGAGCTCATCCCGGACCGCGACGAGCGTCCGGTACGCCTCGGCGAGGCGGCGCCGGGCGGCGAGGACCGCCGGGTCGCGGGGTCCGAGCGGCAGCGGTTCCGAGCCCCGGAGCACCGCGGCCGCGGCCGCCGCCGCTTGGCTCGGGTCGAGGCCGGGGGTGTCCTTCGCGGCCCAGCTGGCGAGGCGCTCCCCGACCTGGTTGGCGGCGCGATCGAGCTCCCGGGCCGCGCGGACCGCCTCTTCGAGGTGGACCGAGGGGTCCCACGCCGCCGCGAGGGCCCGCTCCGCGTCGGCGAGGAGGGCCGTCCGAAGCGCCAGCGCGTCGGCGCCGCCAGGGACAGCGCCCGGGACGCTCGGATCGTAGAGGACGCCGGGACCGACCAGGCGTCGGTCCCGCGTTCGCCAGGTCTCGCCGCCGCGCTCGGCGAGCAGCGCCTCCTCCTCGGGGGTGAGCCGACCGTCGCGTCGGAGCTCGATCCGGCTCGCGAGGGCCTCGGGGGTCGTCGGCGCGGCCAGGCTCCGGAGGACGCGGTCCCCCTCCACGAGGACCGTCCGGTCCCACGCCGTCACGAGGGTCCGGGTCGCCGTCATCGTCAGTCGAAGCGGAGCCCCCCGTTGACGTGGAGGGTCGCCCCGGTGAGGTACGAGGCCCGGTCCGAGAGCGCGAACGCGATCGCGTCGGCGACCTCCTCGGGTCGGCCGATCCGGCCGAGAGGGATGGCGCGCTCCCGCCCGGCTCGGACCTCGGGCGTGTCGTCGGCGAGGATCGCGGTGTCGATCGCTCCGGGGGCGACGAGGTTCACCCGGACCCCGGGCGCGAGCTCCCGGGCGAGGGAGCGGGCGAGGCCCCCGAGCGCCGCCTTGGCGGCCGCGTAGTGCGCCCCGTGCCGGGACCCGTCGAACGCGAGGACGCTCGAGACGAACACCACGCGACCGGGCCGCGCCCCTTCGAGCTGGGGGAGGAGGCGCCGGGTGAGCTCCGCGGAGCCGAAGACATTCTCCCGGAAACATTGCTCGAACGTCTCGGGGTCGAGGTCACGGAAGCGTGCCCGAGGGTAGGAGCCCGCGTTGAGGACGAGCGAGTCGAGCGTCGGCCACCGGTCGGAGACCGCGGCGGCGAGCCGCTCGACATCGCCCCGGTCGGAGAGATCGGCGCCGAGGGCGAACGCGGAGCCGCCCTTCCCCCGGATCTCCTCGCACAGCGCTTCGGCCTCGCGACGGTGGTGACGGTAGTGCACGACGACCTCGGCCCCGTCCTGCGCGAGCCGGAGCGCGGTCGCCCGGCCGATCCCGAGCGAGGCGCCGGTGACGAGCGCCCGCATCGTCGGCGGGTAGCCCCGCGAGATTATGAGCGCGGCCCGGCTCGCGCCGCCGTGACGGCGTCGGCGCCCTCGAGCGGGGTCCGGTTCGAGCGCCGCGGCAAGGTCGCCCTCCTCACGATCGACCATCCACCCGTCAACGTGCTTTCCGCGGCGGTCCTCGACGCCCTCTCCTCGCGTCTCGACGAGGTCGAGGCGGACCCCGAGGTGCACGCGGTCGTCCTCGCGAGCGCCGCCGAGAAGGCGTTCGCGGCCGGCGCGGACATCCGCGAGATGGCCCCGATGGGCCCCCCCGAGGCGCGGCGGCACGGCGGGCGAGGGCAGGCGGTGACCCGCCGCCTCGAGCTGCTCCCCTTGCCGGTCGTCGCCGCGGTGAACGGCGTCTGCCTCGGCGGCGGCTGCGAGATCGCGCTCGCATGCGACTTCATCGTGGCCAGCGAGGACGCCCAATTCGGGCAGCCCGAGATCCAGCTGGGGGTGATGCCCGGCTGGGGCGGCACGCGCCGCCTCCCCCGCCGGATCGGGGCCGCCCGGGCCCGGGAGTGGATCTACGGAGGGAAGCCCGTGACCGCCGCGGTGGCCCGGGACGAGGGGCTGGTTTCCCGGGTCGTTCCGCGCGCCGAACTGCTCGCGACGGCGCTCGCGCTCGCCGGGGAGCTGTCGGAGAAGTCCCCGATCGCTCTCGCGGCGGCCAAGTACGCGGTCCTGCGAGCGCTCGACCCGGGCGTGGACGAGGGGCTCGCGTACGAGCTCGAGCTGTGGGCGCGCCTGTTCGGCACGGAAGGTCAACGGGCGGGCATGGCCGCGTTCCTCGCGAAGAAACCCCCGCCCGCCCCCGATCGGCGCCGATGGGTCGAGGAGTCGGAGGGGTTCCCCTGGGGCGGTGCGGCCGGGCGGCGCTCCGGGAGAAAGCGCGATATGGGCCGGGCGGGGAGCCGATGATGCGCCGCGGTGGCTCAGCTGGTAGAGCGGCTCCTTGGTAAGGAGCAGGCCGAGGGTTCAAATCCCTCCCGCGGCTCTGATTCATCTCGGGCCGGGCGTCCCCCGGACCGCGTGCCCCCGATGAGCACGGTGCTCTTTGTCTGCCGGGAGAACAGCTTCCGGAGCATCCTCGCCGAGGCGCTGTTCAACGCTCACGCGCCCCGTGGGTGGATCGCGGAGAGCGCGGGGATCCGCCCGGGAGAGGGCGTCAGCTCCACGGCCGTGGAACTCCTCCGCGACATCGGCGTGGAACCGTCCCGGACCGAACCTCGCCCGCTGACGGAGGAGCTCACCGACAAGGCGGCCCGGATCGTGACGTTCGGATGCCTCCCGGACCTGAGCCCCGGTGCACGAGAGAGGGCGGAGGATTGGACGATCCCGAGGACCCACGGCCGGCCGCCCTCGGAGCGCGTCGCCGCCCGCGAGGAGATCCTGAGGAGAGTGCTCGCCCTCATCGCCCGCCTCCCCGCCTCGTCGTGACCTCGCCGCGACGAAGGTCGGTCGGACTCAGCGGAGGGGCTCGAGGCCCGACACCGCTCGCGTCGGGCTCCGCGCCTCCGAACCGGGAACGGGGGAGGGGGGAGTGGGGGCGGCCCGTCCCCCGCGCGCCCGAGCGAGCGTCGGAAGGTGGGCGAACTTGGGATGCCTTCGGGATCCGAGGACCTCCTCCGCGACGAGCGTCGAGGCCGTGCCGACCGCCGTGATCCCCGCCGCGATGAAGAAGGCGTACTGGAACGCGAGGTGGTCGGGGAAGATCCCCGCGAACGGGCCCGCGCGCAGGAGGTACGTCGCGAGCAACGAGCCCGCGATCGGAGCACCGACGCTGCCGCCGACGTTCCGGAACACGTTGTTCATCGCGGTCGCCTGACCCATGTCCTTCGGATCGACCGTGAGAACGAGGAGGTTGATGATCGAGGCGTTGAGCAGACCGATCCCGGCCCCCACCACGACCTCGATCGCGAGCGCCGTCGTCAACGTGGTCGCGTATCCCTCGAGGGCGAACCCGAGCGCTGTGACGAGGCCCCCCGCCAGGGCGAGCGGCTTCACCCCGACCCGGGAGACCACGACGCTCGCGACGAGCGCGACGGCGGTCATGCCGAGAGCGAGCGGCAGGATGTCGATCCCCGCCGCGAGGATCCCGAAGTTGCAGCTCAGGAGCGAGGTACACGCGGTGTTGTACCCTCCGGACGCGAGCGGGTACTCGAACTGGTAGATGAGCGTGAACAGCGCGAGGTACATGCCGAGCCCGGCGACCGTCAGCACCACGTTCGTGACCGCGACGTTCCGTTGGGTCAGCATCTCGACGTCGACGATCGGCTCGCGCTTCAGCCGGGTCAGCCGCCGCTCGACGACCGTGAACGGGACGAACATCAGAAGCCCGAACGAGGCGAAGCCCAGCGTGAGCGGCGAGGTCCACCCCCACGCCTCGCCCTGGGAGAGCGCGGCGACGATCCCCGCGAGGCCCACCCCGAGGAACAGCGCCCCGAGGTAGTCGACCCGCGTTTCGGGGCGACGGTACGGGGACTCTTTGACGAGGAGGAAGACGAGGATCGCCATCAGGATGACGAACGGCACGGCCGAGTGGTACGTCCACCGCCATCCGTACTCCTGCGAGACGAAGGAGCCGAGCGGGAGGCTGATGGCGAACCCGATCCCGAACATCGCGCTCAGGATTCCCTGCGCCCGCGGGACCATCTCGCGGGGGAACTCCTCCCGCATCAGCGACATCCCGAGGGGCATGATCGTGAGGCCGACGCCCTGGATCGTCCGGGCGGCGACCATGAACGAGAACGTGGGCGAGAACCCCGTGACGGTGACCGCCGCGGCGTAGGTGAACATCACGGCGACCATGATCTTCCGCTTCCCGTGGATGTCCCCCAGCTTCCCGATCACCGGGCTGAGCGCGACCCCCGCGGCGGCGTACGCCGAGATGATCAGCGTCACCTGCGCGGCGTCGACGTGGAAGTCCGATTGGATCGTGGGGAGGGACGGGGTCAGCATCCCCTCGATGTAGAGGACGACGAGCACGACCCCCGCGAGGAGGAGCATGATCCGGTTCGCGTACTTCCGGTCGAACGTCTCGGCGGTCTTCGGCACGGGCAAGGGCGTCGTCGAAGGAGCGGACGGGCTCGGGGTCGCTTCGTTCACAGAGGTCGTCCTTCGCGTCGACGATCACGGCCGGTCGGCGCACGTCGGCCGACCCGTCCGGACCGGGGTGGGCGGGGGGAGCCGGGGCGAGGGATTAGGTTGGCACCCCGCGGGAGCCCAACGCGGCGCCCCCGACCGACGGGACCCCCGGGCCCCGACGGAGCACCGCGGAAGGATCCTTCGTTCCGTTCCTCGTTCGCTGCTGGCGGCGCCCTCCCCCTCGAACGTTCATATACAGCACCCTCCATGGCCGCGCCGCAGCGGGGTAGGGTAGTCAGGAAAGCCGCCGGAGAAAACGGCGCCCTGAAATCCCGACGGGCTCATAACCCGTAGATCCATGGTTCAAATCCATGCCCCGCTACCTGATGCGTCTCCGCACGGCGTAGCGAACCCGTCACGCCGGTCGCCGCCGGACCGGCGGTAGGAGGACACCGCCCGCTCCCCGCGAGGCTAGGACGCGTCGTCGCGCCTCCCCGGGGCACTATCGATGACGATATCGATATATACGGAGGGACCCACGGCCACCGCATGAAGGGTCGCCCTGCGGGTCGCCGAAACTGGCCCGGAGGGCTCGTGGGAACGTACGCCCTGTTCATGATGCGGCGCGCCCCGATCTACGGGGGCGAGCTCGCCCAGCGGATCGCGGACGTCACGCGAGGGGCGTGGCGACCGAGCGCCGGAGCGATCTATCCGATCCTGAGGGGGCTCGTTCAGCGGGGCGATGCTCGAGTGGGACAGCTCGAGGGGCGCAAGGTCTACATCCTGACCCCTCGCGGGGCCGCTCGCCTGAAGCTGGTCCGGGGTCGGATTCGGGAGCGAGGCGGTCGGTTCGCCGAACTCCGCAGCCTGGTCCTCGACATGGTCGAGCCCGACGAGCGCGGAGAGATCCTCCTCGACCATCTGCACCGCGCGATCCTGCCGTTCGTCGAGCTCGGCGCGGGGGCGTCGATGTTGCCGAAGGGGGCCGCTCGCAGACGGCTCTTGGCGCGCGCCCGGGCCGAGCTTCGGGGCGGCCTGGCGGGCCTCCGAACGGCCCGCGGGGGCGACCGTGACTGACGACGCGATCGTAGCCACGGGGATCACGAAGACGTACGGGACCCTCACCGCGGTCGATCACGTCGATCTCAAGGTGCCGGCCGGGGGGATCTTCGGCCTGCTCGGCCCGAACGGGGCCGGCAAGACGACGATCATCAAGCTGCTCACCGGCCTCTCGGAGCTCACCGCCGGCGAGGCGCTCGTCGCCGGCTACGACGTCCGCCGCTACCCGATGGAGGTGAAGCAGCGGATCGGGTGGGTCGCGGCCGAGGTGATCCTCGACGACGACTTCTCGGCGTGGGAGAACCTCTGGCTCCAGGCGAAGTTCCAGCGGCTCTCCGACTGGAAGGGCCGCGCGAGCGAGCTCCTCGCGTACTTCTCTCTCCAGGATCGTCGCAAGGACAAGGTGAGCACCTACTCGACCGGGATGCGCAAGAAGCTCGAGATCGCCCTCGCGCTCCTTCACGAGCCTCGGATCATCTTCATGGACGAGCCGACGATCGGGCTCGACCCCGGGACGCGCCGGATGCTCTGGGAGCTCATCACCGGCGTGAGCCGGGAGTACGGGATCACAATCTTCCTCACCAGCCACTACATCGAGGAGGCGGACGCTCTCTGCCGGCAGGTCGCGATCCTCGACCAGGGGCGGATCGTGGCGCTGGGCTCCCCGGACGACCTCAAGGCGCGGGTGCGGGCTGACTACGTCGAGCTCGAGACGGCCCAGGCGCTCGACGAGCCCACGCTCCGCGCGATCGCGGGGGTCCAGGAGGTCCGCGCCCAGGGGTCGACGTGGATCCTCAAGGTCGCCCGGTCCGAGGAGGTCCTCCCGCGGCTCTTCGAATCGCTCGAGACCGATCGAATCCGCAGGATCAACGTGGAGAAGCCAAGCCTCGAGTCGGTGTTCATCGAGCTCACCGGGAAGCGGATCGACCAGGCGAGCGCCGAGGTCCACGACTACCGCAAGTTCTACGCGAACGTCCGGAGGGCCCGAGGATGACCGGCGAGACGGAGCACGCCCTCCTGCTCCCGCCCGCCGTCGTCGCCGCCCCGGCCGGGACGGTCCCCGTCCGGGCGATCGGCCAGGGGAGCCAGTTCGCGGGCCTGTACTACCGGGAGCTCCTCCGGACGTTCCGCAACCCGTGGGTCCTCGTCATCACGATCGTTCAGCCGTTCATGTGGCTCGCGTTCTTCGGCTCGAGCTTCGCGAACGTTCCCCTCTCGAGCCTCGAGCTGCTCCTCCACCTCCAGATCCAGAGCTACCTGCAGTTCCTCCTCCCGGGAGTGCTGTCGACGTCGATGCTCACCGTCGGGATGTTCGGCGCGATGAGCACCATCCAGGACAAGCGGTTCGGGTACATGAAGCGGATTTTGCTGACGCCGACTGCCAAGTCGACGGTCTACCTCAGCAAGGCGCTGGGGTCGGCGACGCGCGGGCTCGTCCAGGTGCCGGTGATGCTCGTTGCGGCCCTCGCGTTCGGCGTCCACCTCAACGGCAACCCGCTCATGTGGGCGGGGTGGGTCCTCGGCCTCGTCTTCCTCGCCCTCGGGTTCTCCTCGCTGTTCCTCGCCGTGACCGCCTCGAGCACCGACTGGCAGACCCCGGGCGTGATCTCGAACTTCATCACCATGCCGCTCATGTTCGCGAGCGGCGCGCTGTTCCCCGCGGCCAACTTCCCCCGGTGGATGGCGACGATCGCGAACTGGAACCCGGTCACCTACACCGCGCTGTTCGGGCGCGGCGTCGTCGTGAGCGGGACGGCCCACTGGATCTATCTGGGGTACGTGGGGCTCTTCGCCGGGGCGATGATGCTCATCGGGACGCTGATCGCGCGGAAGTACCTCAAGGTCGAGTGAACCCGCCCTCGGACGAGAGCCCGGCTCTCGGAGACGGCGTCTCGCCCGGGCCCGGCGCCAGGGACGGACCGGGACGACGGCGTCAGTCCTGGGTGATCGGGGGCGCCCCGGTCTTCGGCTTCGGGGTCCGGCGGCGCGCCGGCTTCTTCGCGCCCGCGTCGGCCTCCGGAGGCGAGGGTCCGGCGCTCGTCTCGGACGCGCCGCTCGCGGCGGACTCCGGGGGCTCCGGGCCCTTCGCGGGAGTCGGCGGGGCGGGCATCGGCGGGGCCGCGGCCGGCGCG
>JASIEC010000043.1 GCA_030046135.1 Thermoplasmata archaeon
GCTGTTCCTCCTCGCCGGGGTGAAGGCGCGCTGGAAGGAGCCGTAGAGCGGTCTCCCGGCCCCGGACCGCGCGCCGTCGCGCGAGCCGTTAAGTACCCCCCGGAGGCTGCTGCCCGCGCGATGCTCTTGTCGGCGGACCCTCGCTCGTTCGAGAGCCCCGACGAGAGGCTCTCCCGGTGCCTCTTCTGCGGGCGGGACCTCGTTCTTCTCCCCGACGACCGGCGCCACGGGAGCTGCTTCGACTGCCTCTCGCTGTCGATCGCGCCCGAGACGACGTGCCCGCGGTGCGGCGCGACGATCCCCGCCGAGGATCGGGGGTTCGGCTGCCCCAGCTGCCCGTGGTACCCCGGCGGGAACTAGGGCGTCCAGCCCCGTCCCCCGCCGACGATTCCGATGAACCGCTCGACCGATCCCTCTCCTGCGGCGCCGCTGCCTCCCGCCGCGCCGACGCGGGCCGAGGGCGCCGGGACAGGACGCCGCGAGTCGGCGGTCCTCCTCCTCGCCACGTTGGGGACGATCATGGTCGCCGTCGACAGCACGATCGTCATCCTCGCGCTCCCGACGATGGTCCGCGAGCTCCGCTCACCGCTCGAGACGGTCATCTGGGCGATCCTCATCTACCTGCTCTTCACCGCGGCGCTCACGACCCAGGCCGGTCGTCTCGGGGACGTTCTCGGGCGGGGACGGGTCTACAACGCGGGGTTCGCGGTGTTCACGATCGGCTCGGGCCTCTCGGGGTTCGCCCCGAACGCGGAGGTGCTGATCGCCGCGCGGGCGATCCAGGCGGTCGGGGGCGCGGTGATGTTCGCGAACGCGGGGGCCCTCATCACGCAGGTGTACCCCCCCGAGCGTCGGGGGCGTGCGTTCGGCTTCCTCGTCTTCGGCTGGAGCGTGGGGGCGATCCTCGGGATCCTCCTCGGAGGGGTGATCACGACGACCCTCGGCTGGCGGTACAATTTCTTCATCAACCTCCCGATCGGCGCGATCGCGGTCGCGCTCGGCCTCCGCACCCTGCCCCCGTCGGACCGCGAGCCCGCGCGGTTCGACGTCCCCGGGTTCCTCACGTTCTCCGCCGCGCTCGGGTCGATCTCGTACGGCGCGATCGAGTACGCGGCGAGCGGGGCCAGCTGGACCGACCTCGGGTTCGTCCTTGTCGGCCTCGCCCTCCTCCCCCTCTTCGTCGCGCTCGAGCTCCGATCCCATCATCCGATGCTCGAGCTGCGCGAGCTGACCCAGCGGCTCCTCGGCTTCTCGCTCCTCGCGAGCCTCCTCCAGGCGCTGGGGTACCTCTCCGTCGTCTTCCTCCTCACGATGTACCTTCAGGGGCTCCGGGGCCTGACGCCGCTCGACGCGTCGGTCCTCCTCGTGCCGGGCTACCTGGTGGGCGCGGTCGCGGGGCCGTTCATGGGCCGCCAGGTCGACCGCGTCGGGCCCCGGGCGCTCGCCACCTCCGGCCTCCTCCTCATGCTCGTCGCCGTGCTCGCCTACGCCCAGCTCACGGCGACGTCCTGGTTCGGCTGGGTCCCGCTGATCTCCCTCGTGAGCGGGGTCGGGACCGGGATGTTCTTCCCGGCGAACACCACCGCGATCATGAGCCAGGCGCCGCCGCGCCGGCTGGGCGCGATCAGCGGCCTCCGCGGAGCGCTCACGAACATCGGGACCCTCCTGAGCTTCGTCGTGACCCTCTCGATCGCCTCCGCGAGCGTCTCGAGGGCCACGGCGTACGAGGTGTTCCTCGGGACGACGGACCTCCGGGGGGGCGTCGCCTCCCAGTTCCTGGGAGGGATCCACGCCGCCCTGTACGGGAGCGCCGTCATCCTCGGGGTCGCGGCCGCGCTCTCCTGGTCGCGAGGACGCGTCCCCGCCCGCGGGGCGCCTCCGAGGGCGGGCGCCCCGACGACCTCCGGGTCGCCGTAGACGCGGCGGCCCCGCCAACCTTATCGCTCGGGTCCGGTCCGGAGCGGTCGGACGTGCCGAGGTGGCTCAGTCCGGTACGGCGCGAGTCTGGAAAGCTCGTGGCGGCATACGCCTCGGGAGTTCAAACGCCGGGCACGGCCGTTCCGTCCCGGCGGAGAGTCTCCCCCTCGGCGCTTCCCCCGTCGCCCCGTCGGGCGAAGGGTAGGGAGGCCCCCGGACGATGACCGTCCGCCCGAGGGACGCGACGGCGTCGCTCCTCCAGATCGACGCGGTCCTCTCCCGGCTGTCGGGGCACGACGCCCTCGCCGAGGTGTGCCGGTTCCTGAGGGCGTCGCACCGGGCGTACCGGTGGGTCGGGATCTACCGCCTCGACGGGCGCGAGCTCGTCGTCGAGGCGTGGGACGGGCCGGCGGCGACCGAGCACGTGCGGATCCCCCTCGACCGGGGAGTCTGCGGCCGGGCGGCGAGGGACGGCCGCACCGTGATCGTGGACGACGTGCGCACCGATCCGGAGTACCTCGCCTGCTTCCTCGAGACGCGCGCGGAGATCGTGGTGCCGATCCTCGACGGGGGAAAGGTCGCCGGGGAGATCGACATTGACGGCAATGAGGTCGGGGCGTACGACGCGAGCGACCGGACGTTCCTGGAGACGGTCGCGAGCCGCGTCGCGACGGCCCTCAGGGCGGCCCGGGACGCGCCGCGGCCCGCCGGAGCGTCCGGGCCACCTCCCGGCCCGCCGCGCTGAGCGTCCGCGCCGCGTCGAACGGTCGGAGCCTCGGTCGGGCGCGGCGGCGCCGCAGCCGTCGGACCTCGCGCGCGATCCCGTCGAGCGCCCGTACGAGGTCGTCGACGATCGGGAGATCGGCGGCGCGGCTCGTCCGCGAGAGGGGATTGAGATCGATCGAGATCACCCGCTTGCCGAGGGCGCGGAGCGCCTCCGTCCGATCGCCGTCCTCGAGCGGCACGACGCAGACGTCCGCGACGGCGATCCCGTCCCGGTCGACCCGGGCGCGGTCCGAGGGGAGCCCGGGGATCCGGGCGGTGGGCTGGACGCCGAGGACCGTCGGGACCCCCGCTTGGCGGAGCGCGGCCGCGACGAGCCGGGCCCGCGCCGGCGTTCGGTGGAAGAGATTCACCTCAACCGCGAGCCCGGGGACGGCCCGCGCCAAGCGCGCGACCGACCCCGCGGCGAGCGCGGCGACGTTGCCGTTGACGCTCACGACCGGGCGGCGGGCCGCGAGGAGCCACTCGGCGGCCGCCCGCTCGGCCCGCCGGGCGCTCGGGGTCGTCCGCTCGCCGAGGAGGTAGTCGAACGCCTCGCCTCGCCCGGCGGCGATGAGCCCCTCGGGGACGACGAGGCCGCTCCGGGCCGCGTCGGCGAGGCGGCCGCGGACCTTCAGGCTCGCGTACCGGGGATGGCGCCGGGACAGTCGCATCGTCGGCCGCGCCGGGCTAGTCGGCCGGTCGCGGCTCCGCCGGGGCCCGGACGCCGTTGCCGACCTCGACCGCCGGCAGACGGCTCTCGAGCGCCGCGATCCGCTCTTCGAGAGGCTGGAGGCCCTCCTCGATCGTCTTCCCGAGGGCGAGCTTGAGGCTCTCCTCGAGCGCGACAAGGTCCCGCCCGAGGTCGATCATCCGCCGGGAGTTCTCGTTGAGCAGGAGCCGGGTCTGGGTCGCCGCCCGGTACGTGTCGGAGACGTCCTTCGTGAGCTGGTGGGAGGCCCGGGCGAACGTCTCGATCGAGTCGCCGATCGGCTTCCAGCGCGTCTCGAGGTTCGCGAGGAGGAGCTCCCCCAGGCGCTCCGAGCCCTTCTCGAAGCCGGCCCCCAAGTCGCGGGCGACCTTCTCGCCGAGCGCCGCGCTGAGCGCCTCGAGCCCCGCCTTCACCTCGGCCCCGACGGCCTGCTCGGCCGCCTCGACGCGGGCGATCCGCTCCTCGAGGAGCTGGAGGCGGGAGCTGAGATTGGAGTAGGCGGTCCCGACGAGCGTCGAGAGATGCGTCTGGCTCAGCTCGTCAGCGCGGAGGAGGAGGTGGAGGATCCAGTGCTCCTTCCCTTTCGTCTCCGCGAGCGGCCCGCGGTCGATGCGGTCCCGGAGCTCCCGCTCGTCGATCATCGCCTGGAGCTCGCGGAGCACCTGCACCCGGAGCGACGTCGGGGTGCCCGAGGACGACGCCGGAGTCGCCGCCATCGGGCGCGGATGGGGTCCCGAGGGCTATATACGTTCGCGGCCGCGGGGCGAGCGAGCGCGCGCCGTTCCCTCGACCGGCTCCGCGGGGCGGCCCCGACCGACGGTAACTAGATTTCCGTGCCGTAAGGTCTTTTCCACCGTAGCTCTTAAACAGGTGACGTCGCATAGAATACGATGCGGACACGCGCGGTGCCGGGTGCACCCCGCGCCCCGTTCGCACCAAGCTGAGGAGAGAAACAACGATGCCACGACCCCCGAAGAGCAAGGAGAAGCGCCGCGTGGGACTCGCCGTCTACCTCGAGCCAGCGATCCTGCGCCGGCTGAGGAAAGCCGCCGAGGACGACCGCCGATCGACGTCGACGCAAGCGGCGCTGTACATCGAGGAAGGCCTGGGCCTCCGCAAGCCGTCGTCCCGCTAGGGGCGGTCGGCGCCCGTCGGCCGGGCGCGCTCGGGAAGCGAGGCCGCGTCGAATCCCTCGCCGAGCAGCTCTCGCGCGACGATGAGCCTGCGGATCTCGGACGTCCCGGCCCCGATCTCGAGCAGCTTGGCGTCGCGGGCGAGCCGCTCGATCGGCAGGTCCCGCATGTAGCCGTAGCCGCCGTGGATCTGGACGGCCTCGAGCGCGCCGCGCGTCGACGCCTCGGAGGCGAACGTGAGGGCCGCCGCGCTCGCGCGCAGGCTCTTCTCGCCGCGGCCCACCGCGTCGAGCGCCGAGGCGAGGAGGAGCCGGGACGCCTCGAGGTCCGTGAAGAGGTTCGCGAGCTTCGCCTGGATCAGCTCGAACTCTCCGATCCGGTGGCCGAACTGCTCGCGCTGCCGGGCGTACCCCGTCGAACGCTCGAGCACTTCGGCGAGGATCCCGACCGGGATCGCGGCGAGGACCGCGCGCTCGACGTTGAGGCCGCCCATCATGATCCTCGCGCCTCCGTTCTCGGGGCCGAGGCGCAGCTCCTCGGGGACGGCGACGTCCTGGAACGCGATCTCCCCCGTGGGGGAGCCCCGCATGCCCATCTTGTCGAGGCTGCGGGCCACGGAGAACCCCGGCGAGCGGCTGGGGACCAGGAAGGCGCTGATCCCGGCGGCCCCGCTCTCGGGTCGGGTCTTGGCGTAGACCAGGAGCACGTCGGCGACGGGGCCGTTCGTGATGAACTGCTTCGACCCGGTGAGGCGGTACTCCGCGCCGCGCCGCTCGGCTCGAGTCCGCAGGGAGACCGCGTCCGAGCCCGCGTCCGGCTCGGTGAGGGCGAGGGCGCCGATCTCCTCGCCGGCGGCGAGGCGGGGCAGGAACCTCGACTTCTGCGCCTCGGTGCCGTTGCGCGCGAGGTTGTCCGCGAAGAGGTTCGAGTGCGCCCCTACGCTCAGGGCGAGCGCGGGGCTCGCGCGGGCGATCTCCTCGAGGATGATCGCCTGCGCCCGGTACGTCAGCCCGAGTCCGCCGTACGCCTCGGGGACGGTCGGGGCGAGGAACCCCTCGCTGCCGAGGTGGCGGAACACCTCGCGCGGAAACCAGTCCTCCCGATCCATCCGGTCGGCGATCGGCGTGACCTCCCGACGGACGAACCGACGGGTCGCGGACTGCAGGTCGGTCTCCTCCGCCGAGAGGGAGAACGCCACGCCGGCTCCGACGGCCGTTCGATGATAACGGTTGTCGGGGCGTCGCGCTAGCGACGCCGTCGGGCCGGGGCCCGGAGACGGAGCCCGATGTGGCGACTCCAGCTCTCGCGTCGGCGAGGGAAGTCCGTCCGGAAGTGGGCGCCGCGGCTCTCCGTCCGCTCGAGCGCCGCCCGGGCGATGAGCGACGCCGTCAGCGCGGCGTTGGCGACCGCTCCCGCGGCCCCGCCCCGCCCGGCCGGCTCGACCTCGCGGTCCAGCGTCTCGAACGCGCCCAGCGCGGCGCGGAGACCGTCCGGGGTCCGGACGATCCCGACGTCCTCCCAGAGTCGAGAGCGGAGCCGATCGAGCGTCGTGAGATCTTCGACACTCCCCTTTCCCGCGACGGGCGGAAGGGCGAGGGTCCGCGACGGCGCCGGGGGAGCGCCCGCGCGCGGGGCCTTGAGGCGGAGGGCGACGCGTTCGCCGAAGACGAGGCCCTCCAGCAGCGAGTTGCTGCCGAGCCGGTTCGCCCCGTGGACGCCCGTCGCGGCGACCTCCCCGGCCGCGTAGAGCCCGGGGAGGGTCGTCCGTCCGTCGAGATCGGTCGTGACGCCCCCGATCATGTAGTGCGTGACGGGGGCGACCGGGATCCGGTCGCGCGAGGGGTCGATCCCGTAGAGGAGAAGGAACCGACAGATCGACGGGAACCTCGCGAACAGCCGGTCGCGAGGGATCCCGGTCGCATCGAGGTAGACCCAGGGACGGTCGGAGCGGGCGATCTCGCGATCGATCGCCCGCGCCACGACGTCCCGGGGCGCGAGCTCCGCGTCGGGGTGCGCCCCGGGCATGAACCGCTCGCCCGCCTGGTTGACGAGGGTCGCCCCCTCGCCCCGGATGGCCTCCGTGATCAGGAACCGGGGGGCTCCGTCCCGCCAGAACGCCGTCGGATGGAACTGCACGAACTCCATGTCGGAGACGAGGGCCCCGGCCCGGAACGCGATCGCGATCCCTTCGCCCATCGCGAACGGCCGGTTCGTGCTCTGTCGATAGAGGTTCCCCGCCCCGCCCGTCGCGAGCACGACGGGGCGGGATTCGTGGGTCACCTCGGCGCCGCCGGCCGTGCGAGCGACGAGCGCGACCGGCCCGTGCGCCCCGCCCGGGCTCAGGGACCGGAGGGCCGTCCGTTCCTCGATGTCGATCCCCCCCTCGAGCACGCGGCGCTTGAGCGTCTCCTCGATCGAGAGCCCCGTGGCGTCCCCGCCCGCGTGGAGGATCCGAGGGCGAGAGTGCGCAGCCTCCCGGCCGAGGGCGATGTGGCCCTCGGCGGTGTCGAACGGCACCCCGTAGCGCACGAGCGCGGCGATCCGGGCGGGGGCCTCGCGGGCGAGGAGCTTCGCGGCGGCGCGGTCGACGAGTCCGTCGCCGGCCCGGACGGTGTCGGCGAAATGGAGCGCCGGGGAATCTCCCGGGCCGATCGCGGCCGCGATCCCGCCCTGCGCGTAGCGCGTGTTCGACTCCTCGAGCCGACCTTGCGTCACGATCGTCGGGCGGAGGCCCATCTCGCGACACCGGAGGGCGACGTAGAGCCCCGCGATGCCGCTCCCGACGATGAGCGGATGCCGGCGGGGCTCCTTCACGCCGGAGCGAGGAGGAGAGGGACTAAAGCGCCTCCCGGAACGGCAGGCGCGCGCCCCCTCTCGTACCGTGGCCTCGGGGCGGAGGCGGGCGACCGGATAACCGCTTACGCTCGCGGCGGTGTGACGGCTCCTCTGATCGAGTCGGTGCGGGTCCGGGAAGACTCGGAGCTAGCGAGCGAGCTTCGGAGCCGCCTGGCGCACGGATCCGGACGGCGGGCGATCAGCGTGACGGACCTCCTCGGGCCGCGGCCCGCGTTCTGGCGCCGCCACGCGCCTCCGGTCCCGCCCGAACCCGCCCGCCGGGAGGCGATGGAGCGGGGCCGGGCCTGGCACCTGAGGCTCGAGGCCGCCTTCTCGCGGGAGGGTCAGACGGAGGTGAGGATCCGCCGCGGCGGGGTGTCGGCCCGGATCGATCTGCTCTCCGACGTCCCGGTGGAGATCAAGACGGGGGCGTCACCCCTCGGCCCGGACCCCTCCGGCCTCCGGCCGGAGTGGCTCGAGCAGGTCGCGATGTACTGCGCCCTCCTCCGCCGACCGACGGGACGGTGCGTCTACGTCGCACGACCCGAGGCGGGACCCGCAGGGGTCCGCGCGTTCGACATCGGATTTCGCGACCTGGATCGCCTCTCGAGCGAGATCGCCGATCGAGAAGGGGCGCTCCGGGACGCGCTCGGGGCCGGCCGCTCCGACGGTCTACCCCGGTGCAGCTGGTTCGGGCGCGGCTGCGAGTTCCAGGCGGCCGGGGTGTGCGATTGCACCGGGGCCGAGGCGCCCGGGACGACCGGGATCCCGAGCGACGTCGCTTCGATCACGGCCCGTCCCGACCTCGAGAGCCGCTGGAGCGAAGCGGTCGCCGCCGTCCCGGCCGGCGCCGTCTCCGGGAAGGTGGCGAGGTTTCGCGACCTGGTCTACCCCCGTCGGACCTACTTCGAGAGCCTCGGGCCTCCGGAGCCCGAGACGAGGCCCGCCCCGGGATTCGGACCGCCGGACCTCTACGATCGTCTCGTCGAGGCGCTCGAGAGCGGGCCCGCGGGGGAGGTCGCCGACGTGGCGGCGAACGGTGAGGGACCCGAGGAGGAGGTCGTCGGATGGAAGGGCCGGCCGTTCCTGCTCCGAAGTTCGCGAGCCTGGTCTCGAGCGAAGCCGGAGGAGATCGGCCGGCGATTTCCCCAGTACGTCCTCGAGCTCGGATTTCGCTGCGCGGCCGCGGGCCGCTCGGACGGAGCGATCGTCGTCGGCTACGAGCGGGCCGAGAGCGACCGGGACCGCCTGCAGGTGCTCGACGTCCGGTTCGACTCGACCGAACCGTGGCGGGCGATCTGGGGAGACCGTGCCTCCGCCCTGGCCGCGGCGCGGGCCTCCTCGTCGCCCGCCGGGCTCCCGGCGTGCCCGGAGTGGATGTACGCCACGTGCCCCTACCGGGGAGCGTGCGCCTGCGGCGACCCGGAGACCCGGTCCCAGCGGTAGATCGTCGCCCGGGTCCCGGGGACGAACCCTACCGACTCGTAGAGCCGGAGGGCCGCCACGTTCGACTCGGTGACCCACAATCGGACCGACTGGTACCCGAGCGCCCAGAGAGCCCGGAGGCCCCAGGCCAGGAGGAAGCGTCCGAGGCCCCGCCGCCGGCGCTCCGGGTCGGTCATGAGGTCGAGGAAGATCGCTCGCCGCGTGTTGCGCTCGGCGGTGAGCAGAGCGCCGACGAGCCGCGGAGGGTCTCCCTCGAGCAGCGCGGTCGACGCCTCGTCGAGGAACCGTCCGAGCTGGCCCGAGAGGAGCGACTCGATCGATCGGAGGTACTCCGAGGGGCCCCCTCCGATCAGGAGCTCGTCGGTGGTCCCGCGGAACGCGCGGAAGTCGAGATCGGCGAGCGCCTCGAGCGTCACGTCGCGGACCGCGACGCGCACGAACCCGGACGGGGGCTCGGGCGGGCCCCGGCCGTCGGCGGCGGACAGCGCCCGCTCCATCGCCGAGCGCGCGATCACGGTCGAGCCGGGGCGCGTCGCGAGGCGGGCGACGAGCTCCTTCTCCGCGACGTCCGAGAGCCCGGTGAATCCGAGGTCGATCGACGCGAGCTCGTCGGGGAGCGAGTCGAGGAGCGTGGTCGCGAGCCGGTGCGCCCGGTCCACCCCCGTCGCGCCGGGCCCGGTGTGTACGTGCCCGTACCCGTGGGGCCCCCGGCGTCGGTAGAACGCGAGCCCCCCGCCGCCTTCGAGGGGAAGGAACCAGCCGGGGCGGGCGCCCGACCGGAGCTCCTGGACCGACTCCTCGATCCAGCTCCCGCTCGGAGCCTCCTCCCGGAGGAGGAGGTCGCGCCGGACCATCTGGAGGAGCTCCTCGAGGTCGGAGGCGCGCGCCTCGACAGCCCGACGCGGGGAGGCCACGCCCTCGCCTCCCCCCGCTACGAGCGGATCTCGCGGCGGAGGATCTCGGCGATGTCCGGCGCCACCGAGGCGGTCTCCGCGGGGTTGGCGAGGGTGTCGGTCGCGTACACTTCGTCGGTGACGGCCTTGATCCTCTCGAACGCGTCGCGGAGGAAGATGCCGTGGGTGCAGGCGGCGGCGACCGTCCCCGCCCCTTCCCGCTTGAGGAGCCGCGCGGCCTCCACGATCGTCCCTCCCGTCGCGATCACGTCGTCGAGGAGGACCACGTGGCGACCCGCGACCGGGAGAGCCCCGGTGGCGGGAAGGCGGAGCTCGACGTGCTCGCTGTCGATCCTCTTCTTCTGGAGGGCGAACCACGGGCGATCGAGGAGCGCCGCCATGCGGCGCGTCCGCTCGATCCCTCCCTTGTCCGGGGAGACGAGGAGATCGACGGGGCGCTCGTGCAGCCGTCGGGAGAGCGCGACGATCCCGGACGCCTCGAACGCGGGCTTCGTGAAGTGGCGGAGCGTCTCGGCGGAGTGGAGATCGACCGTCACGAGGGTGTCCGCGTCGAGCTCGACGTGGCGGCAGAGCGCCCGGGCGCTCAGCGGCTCGCCCGCGAGGAACCGACGGTCCTGCCGGGCGTAGCCGAAGTACGGGATCACGACCACCGAGCGGCCGGCGCCCGCTTCGCGCACCGCCTCCTCGAGGAGCAGGAGCTCGACCAGGTCCTCGTCCGTCCTCGTCGACTGCACGAGGACGACGGTCTCCCCGGCGAGGTCCCCCTCGACGCGGACGTACAGTTCCCCGTCGGGGAAGCGTTTCTTGAACGGGATTCCGAACGGAGCGTTGCCGAGCTCCCGGGAGATCTTCTCCGCGAGCGGGATCGACGCGGTCCCCCCCAGGACGTGCATCGGAGTACGCGGCCGGGACGGGGCCGGAGGTTAAAGGTTGCCGAGGAGGACCCACCGACCCGACTCGCGAACCCCCGCGGGCGCCCCGCTCAGAGGTTGTCGTCGTCGTCCGTCTTCGGTCGCTCGGGGCGGCGTCGCGCGAGGCGGTGGCGGTCGCCGCGGCTCGCGTCGCGCCGAGCGGCCTTCGGTGCCTCGTCCGGGGACGCCGGGCGGCGAGGGGCCGGGGCGTCGTCGTCCTTCTCCTTCCAGGGACGCAGCGCCCGGAGCCGGCTTCCCACCGACCGCGGCTCGGGCTCCTCGTCCTCCTCGTCGGCGCGCGAGCGCTCCTCCCGGCGGCGAAGGGGGCTCACGATCCCCTCCCGTCGGAAGAGCCAGTGGACCCCGGCCGCGGCCAGGATCGCCGCCGCGATCGTGATCCCCATGAGCTCCCAGGACGCCCCGGGCACGAGGCCCGAGTTGCCGTCGAGGGCGAGCTTCAGGGCGCCGAACCATGGGATCATACCCCGCGCGACGCCGATGATCCACCCGGGCATCACGAGGTAGCTGATCGGGGGGATCGCGGCGCCGCGGTACTGGTCCGTGTAGCTGTTGTTGTCGCCCATCGTGAGGAAGCCGGAGTGGGTGCCGAGCGACCCCGACGACAGGTCGATCGTGGTGTTGATCGAGTGCCGCCACCCGAGGCCGTCGAGGATGAGGTCGCCCGTGAGACCGGTCGTCCCGCAGCCGAGGGAGGGATGGGATGTGCCGGGAGTGTCGTAGACGGTCCCGGGACCCGAGCCGCACGGGAGCCCGTTGAGCTGGGTCGCGTTGTAGCTGCGGTTCGCGGGGTCGTACTGGAGGTACAGGATCGCTCGATGGACGATCGGGGTCGACGACGCCGAACCGTTCGGATGGTAGAGGAGGACGTCGCCGGGTTCGCCGTACGTCTGGAACCCCGTTCGGAGCCCGACCACCCAGGGAACGATCGTCGAGTTCGGGACCTTCTCGGCGAGGACCACGTCCCCCGCGTTCAGGAACCCCAGGTGGTCCCCCGAGCCGTGCTGCATGCTGTTCGACTCGACGACGTAGATCGGCGGCCAGTTGCTCGTGTAGGCGAACAGCGAGACGAGGAGCACGACGATGACGGCCAGCGCGACGAGCGGCTCGAAGTAGAGCGAATCGCGCGCGCGCCAGAACACCGGCTCCCGCTTCGGCCGCCCCTTCTCGACCGGGAACGCCTCGTCCTCGCCGTCGAGCTCGCCGGCGAGGGCGCTCGACGACGTCCAGCCGCGGACGGGCGGCCTCCGGTCCCCCTTCGTACGGTGCGGCTTGCGAGCCTTGCGCGGCGGGGCCGCGTCGCCGGGGTCCCCGAACGGATCGTCGTCCCCTCCGCTCGAGCCGGCCATCGCCTCGCCGTTCGGGCCGAGGGCGCATAACGGTTCGCGTTGAACCGAAGGTCGCGGCCCCCGGGTCGCCTCACCGAACCGTTATGGGCCCCGACGGGACCCGGCCCTCGGGGCGGGAACGACGTCCGGCCGACGGCTCGACATCTCGATGCCGGTGTTCGCCGGCATGCCGTCGTTCCCCGGAGACCCCGCCTTCCGCGCGGATCCCGTGCGCCGGATCGACCGGGGCGACCCGTACAATCTCTCCGTCCTCTCGCTCGGGTCGCATACGGGGACCCATGTCGATCCCCCGAGGCACTTCGTCGCCGACGGGGCGCCCGTCGATCGCCTCGACCTCGGCGCTCTCAACGGGCCCTGCGAGGTCGTCTCTGCCGAGGGGGCGCACGGTCCGGTCGGCCGGGCGGAGCTCGACGGGATCCCGAGAGGCACCGAGCGCGTCCTGGTGCGGACCCGCAACTCGGCCCGGTGGGCGCGTCGGCTCGAGTTCTTTCCCGACTACGATGCCCTCTCGCCCGACGGGGCGGTCTCTCTTCGAGAGCGGGGGGTTCACCTCGTGGGGATCGACTCCCTCTCGATCGAGTCCGACCCTCAGGGGACGTTCCCCGTCCACCGCGACCTCCTCGGCCACGGGATCCTCATCCTCGAGGGGCTCCTCCTCGCGGCGGCACCGCCCGGTCGGTACGATCTCACCTGCCTGCCGCTCCTCCTCCGCGACGGTGACGGCGGCCCGGCCCGGGCGACGCTGACCCCCGCCTGACGGGACCGGGGCCCTTTAGTCCCGCTCGTCCGGCGGGAGGAGATCGGGGATGCCGTCCTCGATCGGGTAGTCGACGTGGCACGCCGCGCACGCGAGGGTGCCCGCGGTGATCTCCTCCCCGTCGCGCGTCGTGACCGCGAGCGTGAGCTCCCCTCGGCAGACGGGGCAGCGCAGGATCTCGAGGAGGTCCGGCTTCACCGGCCCTCGCTCTCCACGATGCCGTAGCCGATCAGGCGCCAGGCGTTGAGCTTGCGGGAGAGGGCGACCCGGCTCCCCGGGAAGACGGTCACCGGCCGGTTGAGGGCGAGCTCCGCCTCGTCGCCGCGGGCGCTCGTCACCTTCCCCGGGGCGATCGTCGTCCCCACGGTGACGGCGAGCAGCTCCCCCGTCCGGATCTTCTCGACCTTGATCTCCCGCTGCGCGCCGAGCACCCGGTCGAGCAACGTCGCGCGGACGCGGATCCGCTGGCTCACGGGCGGGAGGGTCCCGGCGGTCCCGATGAGCCGGCCCGTGAGCCCGTCGGACTTCGCGAGCGAGGGGTCGAGGCTCGTGCCGACCGCCGCGAGGCCCCCCGGCCGAAGCTCGTCGCGCGGGGTCCCTCCCGAGACGATCGACGTGACGGTCGTCGTGATCGACTCGGAGGAACCGTTCGGCGACCCCGAGATCCCCGGTCGGATCTCGATCGCGTCGCCGAGGGAGAGCCGCCCCTGGAGGAGCGAGCCACCGAGGACGCCGCCCTGGAGGTCCTTCGGGCGCGCCCCGGGTCGATTGATGTCGAACGATCGGGCCACGTACATCAGCGGCGGCTTCGTCGCGTCCCGCTTCGGCGTCGGGATCGTCTCCTCGATCGCGCCGATGAGGCCGTCGATCCCCGCCCGGTGGTTCGCGCTGATCGGGACGACCGGGGCGTCGGCGATCGGCGAGCCGTGCAGGAACGTCTGGATCTCCCGGTAGTTCGCCTCGGCCTGGTCGGGGGAGAGGAGGTCGATCTTGTTCTGGACAACCACGACCTTGCGCACCCCGATGATGTCGAGCGCGTAGAGGTGCTCCCGCGTCTGCGGCTGGGGGCAGCTCTCGTTCGCGGCCACCAGGAGGAGCGCCCCGTCCATGATCGCCGCGCCGCTGAGCATCGTCGCCATCAGCGTCTCGTGGCCCGGGGCGTCGACGAACGACACCGAGCGGAGGAACTTCGCCTCCCCGCCGCACGACGGGCAGACGGGCTCGACGGAGTAGCCGGTCGGCTTGGGGCATTTCGGGCAGAGGTAGAACGCCGCGTCGGCGTACCCGAGCTTGATCGAGATCCCCCGCTTGAGCTCCTCCGAGTGGCGATCGGTCCACTCGCCGGTGAGCGCCTGCGTGAGCGTCGTCTTCCCGTGGTCGACGTGACCCACGAGGCCGATGCTAACCTCGGGTTGACGAGGGACCTTCATGGAGCGGCGAACAGCTCCGCGAGCGGCTTCGAGCCCTTCTGGGCGACGACGAGGTTGATCTGGACCGTCTCCTCGCTCACCGTGTTGCCGCGGAACGTTCGTCGCTTGCGCATCCCTCGACGGGGTGCGTGGAAACCGAACCCGTCGCCGACGTAGAGCCGGGCCTGCCGCGCGCCGGGCAGGTCGGGACGGAGGGGGAAGCCGCTGCGGTCCGTGCCGCCCGCGATCCGGAACGTGTAGCCGCTGGCGCCGACCAGCTCGCCCCCGACGGTCTCCCCGATCCGCTTGCCGAGGAACCCCGCGGAGTGGGGGTCGCCGACGGTCCGGGCGATGGACGTCGACCCCTCGGAGATCACGAGCTTGTACTCGACCATCGGGTGTTGCGAGAGCGAAGCCGCGCGAGCCGGGCGGGTGTAAAAGCCTTTTCGAGGACGGGCCGCGCGCCGCCTCTCGGCGGCGCCGCGACGACCGGCCCGACCGCCCCGTGCCCACGCGCGTTTATGAGGGCCGGCCCGCGTCGAGGAGGGGAGAAGGTCGGCCGCGTGACCGAGTGGGAAAGCTCGCTGGTCGCCGCGTCGGCCGGCGTCCTGCTCGTCGGTCTCGCCCTCGCGGCGGCGTCGGACCTCCGGACGCGAGAGGTCACCGACCGGCTCTGGCAGGGGCTCGGGGTGATCGGAGGGGTCCTCGGGGCGCTGGCGGTCGCGCCCGGAGGCTGGGTCCCGCTGGCCGCGTGGATCGCGGTCGCGGCGCTGGTCGTCGAGCACACGGTCGCGTGGGACGAGCGGCTTCCCGAGAGGCTCCGCTCGCACGCCCTCGCCCTCGAACTGGCGGGCTACGGGGTGGTGATCGTGGGCCTCGGGATCGCGGCCGCCCGCTGGGGGGTCGGATCGTCCGGCGTACCTGTCGGCGCGATCGCCGTGCTCGCGACCGTTCTGTTCGCCCGCCTCCTCTACCAGCTCCAGGTCCTCTACGGGTTCGCCGACGCGAAGGCCCTGATGCTGATCGGCCTGCTCGTCCCCACGTTCGCGCGGCCCTGGCTGTCAACCTCGACGGGGAGCGGGACCCTCCTCTCCTGGATGCCGTTCGCCATCACCGCGCTCACCGACGCGGCGCTCCTGTCGGTGGCGATCCCCGTCGCGATCGCCGTGCGGAACCTGCGGCGGGGCGACTTCGAGTTCCCCCGTGGATTCACCGGCTACGCTCTTGACGTCGCCGAGCTCCCCCGTCACTTCGTCTGGGTGCGCGACCCCGAGCTCGATGCCGACCTCACCGAACAGGTGGAGGAGGCGGATACCTCGGAGGATGACACCCGGGCGCGGACGGAGGCGGCCCGGCGATTCCTCGCGTCGGGCGTCACCCGGGTCTGGGTCAGCCCGCAGGTGCCGTACGTCGTGCTCCTTGCCCTCGGCGCGCTTGCGGGCCTGCTGGCCGGCAACCTCGTGCTCGACCTTCGCGCGATCCTCTGAGCCCGGGAACCGAGGACCCGGGACGGTCGGCCGGGTCGCCCCGCCCCCTGGGCTGCCGCCGTTCCGGCGAAAGCTTTTCTCTCGGGTCCCGGTCGTCTCGGAGGACATGAGCCCGCGTCCCGCGAAGTCGCCGATCCGCGTCCTCATCGCGAAGCCCGGCCTCGACGGGCACGACCGAGGGGCGAAGGTCGTCGCCCGGGCGCTCCGGGACGCCGGCATGGAGGTGATCTACGCGGGCCTCCGCCAGACCCCCGAGGAGATCGTTCGGGCGGCGCTCGAGGAGGATGTCGACATCATCGGCCTCTCGATCCTCTCGGGAGCGCACATGGCGCTGTTCCCGAAGGTCCTCGCCCTCCTCCGACGGGAAGGGGCCGCCCGGATCCCGGTGTTCGCGGGCGGGATCATCCCGGACGAGGACGCGCGCCGACTGAGGCGCCTCGGCATCCGAGCGATCTTCGGACCCGGGGCCACGCTCGAGGAGATCGTCCGGACCGCGCAGCAGCTCGCCCGCGGCCCCTCATGAACCGACGCCCGCGGCTGCCGGCGGCGGCGCAGGCCCTGGTCTCGGGCGACCGGCGGGCGCTGGCTCGCGCCATCACCGCCGTCGAGGACGGCGATCCCGGCGCGGACGCCGTGCTGAAGGCGCTGTTCGCCCGCACCGGCCAGGCCACGGTCGTGGGGCTCGCCGGGCCGCTCGGCGTGGGAAAGTCGAGCCTCGTCAACGCTCTCGTGGGGTACCTCCGGGCGCGCGGCCGGTCGGTGGGGATCGTCGCGGTCGATCCGTCGAGCCCGTTCACGGGCGGGTCGGTCCTCGGCGATCGGATCCGGCTGGAGCGGAGCGCCGACGACACGGGGGTGTTCTTCCGCTCGATGGCGAGCCGGGGCTCGGTCGGAGGCGTGGCCTCCGCCACGCGGGACGTCATCCGATTGCTCGAGGCCGCCGGCTTCTCCACGGTCCTCGTGGAGACCGTCGGGAGCGGCCAGGTCGATGTGGCGATCCACGAGGTCGCGACGACCCGGGTGGTCGTCACGGCGCCCCACCTCGGCGACGAGGTCCAGACGCTGAAGGCGGGCCTCTTCGAGATCGCGGACGTCTTCTGCGTGAACAAGGCCGACCTTCCCGGGGCCGAGGTCGCGGAGAAGGACCTCTCCGAGCTCGCCGCCCTCGGGACCGCGCGCGACGGCTGGCGCCCCATGGTCGTGCGCACCTCGGCGATCGCCCCGTCGGGGATCGAGGAGCTCTGGACCGCGATCGAGGCGCACGAGGCGTACCGGACCGCCTCGCCGGACCGGCTCGCGGCCGAGCGGCGTCGGCTCGCCGCCGAGATCGTCGAGCGGGTCCGAGACCGGGTGGCGGCGGACCTCGCCCGCAGTCTCGACGGCGAGCCGAGCCTGGCCCAGCTCCTCGACCGGGTCGTGGAACGATCGCTCGACCCCCGGACCGCGGCGGAGCTCGTCCTCGCCGCCCGCGCGCGCCGAAGGTGACCCGCGACCGTGGCGGATCCCTTCCTCCTCGCCTTCGTCCTCCTCGCCGTCGCGGTCGGTGTCGCGTACTTCGGCTTCTTCTCGTTCCTCTTCGGCGCCGGGTACCAACCGACGCCGCGGGCGGCGGTGGAGACGATGCTCCGGTTCGCGGAGGCCGGGCCGACGGATACCGTCTACGACCTCGGCGCGGGGACCGGGGCGATCGTCTTCCGCGCGGCCCGTCGATGCGGCTCGACGGTCGTGGGCGTCGAGGTCGAGCCGATCCGGGTCCTCATCCTCCGACTCCGGCGGGCGCTCGGCCCGGCCCGGGGCCGGATCACACTCCGATGGGGCGACCTCTTCCGCCTCGACTACCGGCCGGCGACGATCGTCACCGCCTTCCTCTGGCCCGGGGCGATGGGACGCCTTCGGCCGAAGCTCGAGAGCGAGCTGAAGCCGGGGGCGCGCGTCGTGAGCCACTGCCACGCGGTCCCCGGCTGGACCGCCCAGGCGTACGACCGGAAAACGGATGTCTACCTCTACCGATGGCCCGAGGCGGCCGCCGGAGGGACCCCCCCGGCTACGGGTGGTACTTGAACCAGAGTCCCGCGCCGATCAGGAGGATCGCGGCGATCACGAGACCCCCGGCCGCCCAGCCCGCCCAGGCCCGTCCCGCCGATTCGTACTCCATTCCGGGGTGCGCCACGAGGGCACGACCGGCGGGCCGTTTATGAGACCTTGATGCGAACTCGCGCCCGGGTCTAGGGGATCCCGGCGCCCAGCTGGCCCCGCAGACCGAAGTAGGCGATCGCGAGGCCGACCGCGATCGAGATCGTGAACGTGAGGATCACGAACAGACGCGTCCCATCTCTCGCCGGGGTCGACGGAGCCGCCATCGGGGAAGGTCACCGTCCGCCGGGCGACCTACGTCTTCTTCGACGCGGCCGACGCGGACCTCTTCGAGCCCCCGGTCCGGGGGGTCGCGTCCGCTTCGGAGGAGGCCGGCGCGGTCTCGCTCGCCGCGGCGTCCGTCGTGGGCGCGGTCTCGGACGCGGCCTTTCCGTGCGGCGCCGCCGTACCGGCAGCCTTCGAGGGGGTGGCGGGGGTGGCGTACTCCTCGACGATCCTCACGCTCTCCGGATGCAGGCGATTGCGGAGGCGGTCGACGATCTGCGCCTTCGCGACGATCCATCTCGGGTCGAACTTCGCCCGCTCCGAGACGCGCAGCGTGAACGTCTTCTCTCGGAGCTCGACGTGGAAGTCGTGCGAGTGCCCGTACTGCAGCTCCACGATGGCGCGGACCTGCTCCGCCGGCTCGACGATCTTCTCCGCGATCCGGAACTTCCCCTTGATGCGGCGTCCGGCGAACGGCGGGTTGAAGTCGACCCGTACCCGGGCCTCCGTGAGGGTCACCACGCGGCCCCTCCTCCCCTCGATCGTGAGGACCGATCCGAGCTCGAGGTGGGCGTCCTCCCGGCGCATCTCGGGGAGCCGCTGGATCTCGTGCCGCGAGAACAGCTCGATCAGGTCGGGATCGCGTTCCCCGAACGCGTCGCCCGGGGCGAACTCCCGCTCGACCTCTTCCCCGACGGGGACTCCGACGAGCGACGTCTCGATCCCGCGGGGGAAGAATTCGCCCCCGATCTCGTGGGGACGCGGGCCCCAGACATGGCCCTCGACGCGGGGGAACCCCGCGCCCTGAGCGACCTCCTCGCGCGTCGTGTCGAGAAGCTCGGTCTTCCCGCCGGCCTCGGCCCACAGCTCGAACTCGAGCTGGACGAGGTCGCCGGATTTCGTGGCGGCGCGGGCGTCGGCCCCCGGTGAAGGCATCGTCCCGCGGAACAGGTTGGTTGGATAACGTTTGCCCGGGCGCCGAGGGGCGTTCCGGCCCCTCGACGCTCAGGGCTTCGCGCGAGCGCGTCGCCCCCGAGCGCGCGCCCGGGGCCGGGGTCCTCGCCGGGACCCTCCCCCGACCCGCGCGGCAAGGCCGGGCGGGCGCGAGCGGCGCTCGAGCATCTCCTGGATCGTCCGGTCGATCGCCCCGACGCTGGGGGTGCTCGGCTCCCACCCGAGCGCCCGGATCTTTCCGATAGCGAGGAGCTGCTGAGGGACGTCGCCCGCCCAGCCGCGTTCGCCGCCCGAGAACTCGATGCGAGCGGTCCCCCCGTGGGCGACGACGACCTTCTCCGCGATCTCGCGCACCGAGGTCCGGTCCTGGGCTCCGAGGTTGAACAGGTTCACCGCGGCGTCCGCTCGATCGGCGGCGGTGAGCATCCCGCGAACGCAGTCCTCCGTCCGGAGGTAGCTCTTTGCCTGGCGGCCGTCGCCGAGGACCGGCAGGCGCGAGGGGTCCCGCTCCAGCTTCTCGAACAGGTCGTGGAGGATCCCGTGGTTCATCCGGCCGTCGACGATGTTCGCGAACCGAAAGATCCACGCGCGCAGCCCGTACGTGTGCGCGTACGCCGTCACGAGACCCTCGCCGGCGAGCTTCGCCGCACCGTACAGGGACTCGGGCAGCAGGGGCCCGTACTCCTCCGGGGTCGGGAGGACCGACGCGCGGCCGTAGACGACGCTGGACGAGGAAAAGAGGATTCGAGGGACGTCCCACCGCCGCGCGGCCTCGAGGACGTGGAACGTCGCGAGCGCCCCGTTCTCCACGTCGACGCGGGGATCGGCGGTGCCCCGTCGGATATCCGGGTTCGCGGCGAGGTGCCAGAGCTCCCGGGCCCCCTTGAGGCGCGTGGCCCACGCTCCCGGCCTCGCGAGATCGGCGACGGTGAGCTGCCAGGACAGCCCCGGTGCGGGCGCGGGGAGCTGCTCGCGCCGACCGCTCGAGAGGTTGTCGACGACCCGGACGTCGGCGCCGCGCTCGGCCAACGCACGGACGAGGACCGACCCGATTGCGCCGGCGCCGCCGGTGACGACCGTCGGTCCGTCCGCGCGCGCGTTCGTCATCGTGAACGCGAGCGCAGCCGCACAAGTCTATATATGCGGACGAGCCCCTAAACACGCTCTGCCCTCGCCGGTACGCGCACTCCAATGCGAACGTACGTACGGATGACATTCCACTCGGAGGGTGCGAGCCCCCTCAAGGTCCTCGAGACGATGCGGACCCTCGGCTTCGAGGAGTCGATGGGCATGCACGACTTCGTCTACAAGTGGAAGGACAAGACCGGCATCGCGGACGTGATCCGGCTGATGTCGGAGATGCACCAGAAGCTGAAGGGTCTCGACGTGAGCTACGAGATCACGACGATCTCCTAGTCCGTGCGGGGAGGTCCATGGCGCCGCAGGAGGTCGACCGAATCGAGCGAATCCTGCTCCTCCACCTCCTCGACCACCGCGGTCAGCAGGTGCGGTTCGAGGCGTCCCAATGGACGACGGAGTTCGGGATCATCCGGCGGTTCTCGGACGAGGACCCCGTGGTGCTCCGCGGGGCCCTCCGGTCGCTCGAGATGGCCCGGATGATCTACCAGCGGACCCAGTACGTCGTCGGCTACTCCGAGCCGAAGCACGTCTACTCGCTCACGCCGACGGGCCACCGAAAGGCGCTCGAGTACCAGGGTCCGTCGGCGGGCCCGGGCGACGACCGCGGCTCGGAGGAGAGCCGCTCCACGGCCCGCTCGACGGCCCCCGGGCGCGGCTCGACGGAGCGGGTCGCCTCGCCGCCCTAGGCGCCCGATGGTCGTCGTCGAGGGGTCGAACGTCCGGCTGCGTCCGATCGCTCCGGCCGAGCGGCCGACGATCCGGGCGTGGTACCTTGATCCGGAGCTAGTGGCGCCGTTCGACCGGTTCGCCGTCGAGACCGACGAGGAGTTCGAGCGCTCGCTCGACACCGCCGACGGCGACCCCGCCTCGCTCGCGCCCCGGTTCGCGATCGAGCGTCGGGCCCCGGGAGACCTCGTCGGTGTCGTGGGCTACTACGCCCCCCACCCGGTCCTCGAGTTCCTCGACCTCTGGTACGTGATCGGGGTGCCCGCGGCCCGGGGACACGGTCTCGGCCGCGAAGCCGTGGAGCTGCTCGTCGACCACCTGTTCGGGACCGAGTCGGTCGAGCGGATCGGCGCGACCTGCGACGTCGAGAACGCCGCGTCGTACCGTCTGCTCGAGGGGATCGGCTTCCGCCGGGAGGGGACCCTGCGCTCGGCGCTGTTCCACCACAGCCGATGGCACGACGTCTACGTCTACGGGCTCACGCGCTCGGAGCGGGCGCCGACCCGCCCTCGAGCGTGAACGTGACCCGGACGCCCCCGTCGGGAAGGGGCGTCGGGGGCTGAAGCGTGACGCTCCCGATCTCGGCCGTGGTGCGCAGGTGCGTCCCCCCGCACGGGCAGAGATCGAGGCCTTCGATGTCGATCACGCGGACGGGGTCGATCGTGGGGGCGAGGGCCACGAGGCCCGACCTCGCCGAGAGCGGGTGACGGTCCCACTCGGCGCGGGGGATCTGCCGGATCACCACGGGACGCGGCGAGGCGACGGCCTCCTCGAGGTCCGCCCGCAGCGCCGGAAGGCCGTCGTCGGGAAGGGCCCCCTCGAGGTCCAGCACCGCCTTCGTCCCGGAGAGCGACGCCTTCCGGGTCCGCCGGCCCCATCGGGCGAAGATCCGAGCGCTCAGGAGGTGCTGGCCCGTGTGCAGCCGCATGTGGCGGTGCCGGCGCTCCCAGTCGATGGTGCCCGCGATCTCGGCTCCGGCCTGGACGGCTCGCACCGCGGCCGGGGGCCCTCGGATCCGGTGGAGCACCGACGGCCCCGAGCGCGTCACGTCGACGACGTCGAGCCGCCCGCCGCCCGAGACGTCGAGCGTCCCCAAGTCGCTCGGCTGGCCCCCGCCGGTCGGGTAGAAGTACGTCCGGTCGAGGACCACGGCCCCGGGGGGCAGGGAGACGACGCGCGCGCGAAAGTCGCGGACGTACGCGTCGTCCACCGACGGAAGATAGGCGAGAACCGTCATCGGCCCCGGCATCCCGGCGAGAGAAAATCGTTTTCGCGCCGAGAGGGCGTGGCAACCTTTTTAGAGCGAACCGGTCTCCCGCGCCGAGGCTTCGAGATGTTCAAGCTCCGCATCAAGATGGAGACCCTCCGGGAGGTCGTGGAGGTCGTCTCCACGCTCGTGAGCGAAGTGAAGCTCGGGCTCTCGAAGGACGGTCTCGAGGCGAAGGCGGTCGACCCCTCCCACGTGGCGATGCTCGTCCTCAAGCTCCAGAAGGGGGCGTTCGAGGAGTTCACCGGCGAGCCGACCGAGGTCGGCGTCGACGTGGAGAAGCTCAAGGAGGTGCTGCGGCTCTCGAAGCCGGGGGACCTCATCGACATCCAGTACGACGGGAAGAACCGGCTCGTCGCCTCCGTGGGCCGCGTGACCCGCCAGATGGCGATCGTCGACCCCGCGGGGATCACCGACCCGAAGGTCCCGAACGTGAGCCCCCCGGCGAGCGTGACGGTGAAGACGGAGGACATGCGCCAGGGGATCCGAGGGAGCGAGAGCTTCACCGACCATGTCACCCTCACCCTCGAGCCGGACGCGTTCACGATGCACTCGGAAGGGGACACCGACCGGCTGGACCTCCGGATCCCGAAGGACACCCTCCCGAAGCTCGACGTGAAGGAGTCCGTGAAGAGCATGTACCCGCTCGACTTCTTCTCGGCGATGGTGAAGTCGATCTCCTCCGAGGAGACGACGCTTCACGTCGGCAACGAGTACCCCCTCAAGATCGAGTTCGCGATGGGCGCCGGCCGCGGCGAGGGCCGCTACCTCCTCGCGCCCCGCGTCGAAGAGGACTGAGCGGGCCCCGGCCGCGGGCCGAGCGCTCGGCGTCGACTCTCGCCCGGCACCGTCATAACCTGAGGTCGGGTCCCCCGCGAACCGTGACGTCCGACCCCCGGCCGCGCGTCGCCATCCTGGCCGCGGTCCGGACCCCCATCGGACGGTACGGCGGCACCCTCCGGTCCGTCCCCGCGACCGCGCTCGGAACGACCGCCGCGAAGGCGGCCCTCGAGCGCTCGGCGATCGCCCCGGCCGAGGTCGAGGAGGTTCTCTTCGGCCAGGGGATCCAGGCCGGCGCGGGGCAGAACCCGGCCCGTCAGGTCCTGCGCGGGGCGGGGATCCCGGACGAGATCGGGGCCGCGACCGTGAACATGGTCTGCGGCTCGGGGATGAAGGCGATCCTGTGGGGGGTCGCCACGATCCGCTCCGGCGAGTTCGACCGCGTGCTCGTCGGCGGCATGGAGTCGATGTCCGGGGCCCCGTACCTCCTCCCGGGGTCGCTCCGGTGGGGGAGCCCGCCCGGCCCGCATCTCCTCGACGACGCGATGCAGCGCGACACGCTGATCGACGCCTACGGCGAGCACGAGATCATGGGCCTCACCGGCGAACGGATCGCGCGGAAGTTGCACCTGACCCGGGAGGAGATCGACCGGTTCGGGCTCCGGAGCCACCTCCGCGCCTCGGCGGCGTCGGCGGACGGCGTCTTCCGGTCCGAGATCGTCCCCGTCCCGGCGGGCCTCGCCCCGGGCAGCGAGGCCCTCGCGGTCGACGAGGCCCCCCGCCCCGACACGACGCTCGAGAAGCTCGCTCGGCTCAAGCCCGCGTTCACCCCCGACGGCCTCCTCACGGCCGGCACCTCCTCGAAGCTCTCCGACGGGGCGGCCGCGCTCGTCCTCGCGAGCGAGGCCGAGGTCCGTCGTCGGGGCTCGCGCCCTCTCGCGTGGATCCACTCGTGGGCCGAGAGCGGGGTCGCGCCGAGCGATGTGATGGAGTCGCCGATCCCGACGGTCCGGCGCCACCTCGAGCGGACCGGGCTCACGCCGGCGTCGTTCGACCGGGTCGAGCACAACGAGGCGTACGCCTCCGCGTCGATCGCCGTCCAGCG
>JASIEC010000044.1 GCA_030046135.1 Thermoplasmata archaeon
CGGGGGCGCGGAGGGGCCGGTCGATCGATCCTCTCCTTGAGGTACGGGTGGACGGGCCGGTCCGGGTCCTGGAAGTCGCCGATCGGTCGTCCCGCGACGTCCTCGACGATCGACCTCAGGTTCCAGCTCCCGCGGCGCCGGGAGGCTCCGTCGGGCGCCGGGTCGTCGGCCACGCCGGAGCCGGGGCGTCCGGTCCCGTATAAACCTCCCCTTCGAGGGGAACGGCGCCCACGCCTCCGGGGCGCCGGGGGGCGCCGAGGACCGAGGTGAGGAACTCGTACTCGGGGGTCGAGGCGACGATCGCGAGGGGGAGGTGCGCCTCCCCGAGCCTCCAGAGCGACTCCGAGTAGCCGGCGTCCCGAGGGAGCCGGGCCTTCGGGAGCCACTCCCCCTCGGCCGGCGCGAGCTGGAAGAAGGCTCGGGCCGTCTCCGACACCTCGGGAAGCCGGAGGAACGCGGTCGCCGCGAGATTCCTCAGGAGCGAACGCCCGCTCGCCCGGGCGAGGAGGTCGTCCGGGTTCTGGGTCACGAGCAGGAGGCCCGCGTCGAAGTGGCGCAGATGGCGGACGAGACGGTCCAGGAACTCGAGCGTCGCCTCGCTGCGCGCGAGCAGGTGGGCCTCGTCGAGGAGGAGGATCTTCGGCCCCGGCCGCGCGCGCAGCCGCGCGTACGCCCAGTCGAGGACGTAGGTGAGATGGAACGCGAGCTGGTCGTCCGGCACCCCGGAGAAGTCGATCCCGACCGTGGGAGCGTCGGGACGGACGGAGGTCGGCCCGTTGACGGCGCGGAGGGACCCCGAGCGGAACACCTCGAGCAGCGTCGTGAGCCGCCCCGCCCGGCCCCCTTGCTCGACCGCCTCGAGGAGGTCCCCGAACGTCGGCACGCGGCCGGGGACGTCGTAGAGGTGGCTCACGGCGGCGTCGAGCGCCGCCACCTCCTCGTCCTGCAGGCTCGGGAACAGGGCCCGGAGCATCGTGCCGACCCGGGCCGCCTTCTCCCGGGCGTCGCCCGAGGTCGTCGCAGGATCGAGCGGGTTCAGGCGACCGCCGGCGGGGTCCGCGAGCCGGAGGACCTCGCCTCCCAGAGCGCGGACGAGGGAGGAGAACTCCCCGAGCGGATCGAGCACGAGGAGCTCGGTCTCGGGCCGCATCCAGCGGCTCCGGAGGAGGACGAGGGCGGCCGCGAACGACTTGCCCGAGCCGGTCGTCCCGAAGAACCCCCAGGAGTAGCTCGCGTGCGCCCAGCGGTCGAGGAACACCGGGCTCGCGTCGGCGAGCGCGAGCCCGACGAGGATCCCCGACGGCTCGAGCACCGTCTCGTCGACGAACGGGAACAGGGAGGCGAGGGCGTCGGTCGACAGGGTCTGCCAGTACCCCGACGGTCTCGCGTCCCCGGGGTCGAGCGGGCTCGGCCGGAGCGCGGCGTCGACCTCGAACCTCGGCACGCGGGTGCGGAAGCCGAGCGCCGCGAGCCGCTCGGCGAGCCGGTGCCGCTCCGCCTCCGCGCGGGGCCTCGACGCGCCGATCGCCACCGCCCGGAGGCCGGTCCTCCACAGCTCCTGGCGTCGGTCGGCGATCGCCCGCCCGAGCTCCTCCGCGCCCGCCCTCTCGACCTCGAGCTCGGGGGTGTCGCTGCCTCCTCCTCCCGCGGCGAGCTCCGCCTCCGTGACGGCCCGAGCGCGGTGGACGAGCTCGAGCGCGCCGGCGGGCGGGATCCGATGCGCCTCGACGAACATCTCGACCCCGGCCTGCGACGGGGCGACCCGGGCGAGGAAGCCGAACGGGACCTCGGGGGGCAGCGCCCGCACGAGAAGGGGCGCGAGGAACCGGCGGCCCCGACGCAGCCAGGTCGATCCTTCGCGGGTCCCGGCCGAGGGAGAGGGGGGGTGGGGCATCGCTCGATCCTCTAACCGCGCCGTCCCGGGGGCCGCCGCCGCTCGACCAGCCAGAGGGGGACGAGCCCCACGGCGAGGAGCAGGGCCCGGCCCGAGGCGAGCGCCGCGTCGGGTCGGAGGTACGCAATCCCGGCCGCGGCCGCCACCGCGAGGGCTATCCCGCGTCGCCCGCGCTTCGGATCGGAGCGATGCCACGCGCCGGCCGGCAGAAGGGACGCCCAGGCCGCGATCCCGAGCGCTGCGAGCGCGCCCGCGAGGCTCTCGAGGTCGGGGAGGCGGAGCGCGAGGGCCCCGGAGATGATCGCGAGGCCCACCGCGGCGCCGAACGGCTCGAACCCGAGCGAGAGCGCGCGGCCCGCGCCGACGCTCACGGGGGCCTCTCGGCGACGGCGAGGCCGAGCCGTTGCGCGGCGTCGAGGAGGGCCCGGTCCCGGAGCCGCGACGGTCGCGCACCGATCGCCTCGAGGTGGTCGACGAGGACCGCGACCTCGCTCTCGAGCCGGGAGATCCCCTCCGCTCCCGCCGACTCCCCTCCGAGCGCGACGTAGACCTGACGGACCGAGCGCCGGCGCGCGATCAGTTCGACGAGCTCACGGTAGCCGGATCGCGCGCGCCCCTCCTCTCCCCCCGGGGACGGGGCCGCCGGCACGAGGCTTCCCGCGAAGATCGGGGCGGAAGTGGCGAGGAAGGCGAGACAGCTGCCGCCGCCGCGGAGGGCATCCCGGAACAGCTCGAACCGCCGTCGGAGCTCCCCGGCGGGAAGGTAGGCGAGCGGTACCCCGCCGGCCCGCAGGACGGCGACGACGCGCGCCGGGCCCACCGAGATCACCGATCTCCGGCGAAGTGAGCCGGACGGACGGCGCGTCACGGCCGTCTCCCCGGCGACCCGACGGAACGACCACGCCATGAACACGGCGACCCGTTCGTCGATCGCCTCTCCCCCCGGTCGCCACGTCGTGGCGACGAGCCCCGCCGCGACGATCGCGAGCCCGACCCCCACGGAGAGGAGGGGGGCCGCGACGACCCCCGCGACGGCGTAGAGGAGGAACTTGAGGGCGTCGCGCCCGGATCCGAACGGGCCGAGGCGCAGACGGCGGTCGAGCCTCTCGGGGATCGCGACGAGCAGCGGAGCGTCGGGGTCGTCCATCTCATCCCGCGCCTCCGGGCCTCATCGGCGGGACCTTCGGGGGCGCGTCGCGCCCCCCGGATCGCCCGGCGTGGCGCGCGAGGTGGAGGGCCCCCTGACCGAGCAGCTCCCGGACCGCGAGCGGGGCGGCGAGGGGAGCGGTCGCGGAGCCCGCCGCCCGCACCCCGGAGGCGACCGTGCGCGACGCCGTCCCGCCGGCCCGCAGCGCGTTCGCCGCCGG